>DATMVU010000388.1:0-6417 GCA_035562875.1 Actinoplanes sp.
CGGTGACCCGGGCACCGTCCTCCAGGCCACGGTCCACCGTCGCGCCGAGGACCAGGGCGAACGTGGCCAGGGCCGCCGAACCGGACAGGGCCAGCACCGGCAGGACCCGGCGGGAGACGGCGGCGGCCTGTGCGGTGCCGAACACCGGCAGCGGCCGCCGGGACCGCAGGGCGAGGCGCAGCCCGGCGCCGGTGACCGGCGGCAGCACCCGGACCAGGACGAGACCTCCGGCGAGCACCGCGAGGGTGGGTGCGACGGCGGGCAGCCCGGATTCCAGGCCACGCTGGTGCAACGCGATCAGGGCGAGGGCCGCGGCGGTCAGGACGGTGAGTTCGGCGGCGAGCCGGCGCAGCATGGCGGTGACGGCGATCCAGCGGCGGGCGGCACGGTTGGCGGGCGCCCTCCGATCGCTGGTGGCCCGGGCGGCGACCACTGTGGCGTACGCCGGAACCGCGGTGGCCGCCACCAGCAGCACCGGAACGGTCCACGCCCACTCGACACTCCCGGTGACCGCGAACGCCACAGCACCACCGGCCGCTGCGGCGGCCACCGCGACGGTCAGCGATTCCAGCAGCAGTTCGGTGGCGATCGCGGGCAGGGAGACACCCCGCTGCCGGCCCAGTACGAGGGCCGCCGACCGCCGTCGCACCACCAGTTCGGCGGCCAGCAGCAGGACCAGGGCCGCCCCGGCGAGCACGCTGGTGAGCAGCACCGACGCCTGCACGGTGGCGGCCCGGACCTGCCGGGCCACCTCCTTGAGCACACTGTCGATGCCGGACTGCCAGGAGATCGCGCCACCGTACGAGCCGGCCGACGACGCCGAGGTGGCCTCCAACTGCACCGAACTGTCGACGATCCGCTGGACCGCTGCCCACGTGAGCCGGTCCGGATCGGGAGAGAAGGTGACCGTACGCCGCAATTGGTTCTCGTCGAACGCCAACCGCGCGTCGGGCAGCGACGCCGCCGACAGCAGACCGCCGACCCGGCTGGTGCCGCGCCCGTCGGCGTCGGCGACCGGCTCCAGCAGCCACGGTGCCAGCCGCCACGCCGGGTCGGCCGGATCGGCGGGCCGGAAGATGCCGCTGACCCGCACGTTCTTCGGGGCACCCCGATCATCGGTGATCGTGAGGACGGCGCCCGGCTGCACACCCATGGCGGTGGCCGCCGCCTCGGACAATCCGATGTGCACCCGCCACGGCGGTTCCGGGCGTACTTCGAGCTGTCCCTCCTCGGTGGCCGGCGGTTCCGCACCGGCCACCCATTCGACGCGCGGTCCTCCGGCGGCGGAGGACAGGTAGGCCATCCGCAGGGTTCGTCCCGCGCTGCCGTCGGTGACCTTGAGGCTCTGGCTCAGCACCGAGGCGACCGGCGGCCGCATCACCTGCCGGAGGGTCTCGCCGAGTTCGTCGAGGGCTCGGGCGCTCAAGTCGTCGAGGTCCTCGGCGAGGCGTGGCATCCGGACCCGGCCGGTCTGCCCGAAGTCCGGCTCCCAGACCGCGGTCACCGTCGTGTCGGCCTGCGCTCCGGCCCGGTGCACCGCGTCCCGGACGGCCGCGTCGGCGGTGTCGCGGGCCAGTACCGGCACCGCCCCGGCGAGCGCGCTGACCAGCGCAACCACCCCGGCTACCAGCAGCAGCGGCCCGGCGTCGGCCCGGGCCCGCCCACGAATCCCCGCCCAGTGCAGACTCACGACGCCACCCTCAGATGTGCGGCGTCGGCCCGCCGCGACTGGATCACCACGACGACTGTCACGGCCAGCATCGACGCCGCCGCCAGTACCGTCAGGAGCAGGCCTTCGGCCGCCCACGGCCAGACCGGGGCCGCAGCCGGGAACGGGGTGGCACCGGTCTCCGAGCGCACCAGCAGCGGCCCGATCGCCCACGTCGCCAGCGCGCCGACCAGCGTGCCCGCGGTGAACAACGGGACCAGCACCAGTGTGTGCTGCCCGAGCAGGGTGGTTCTGATGTCCCGGCGGCTCATCCCCAGGCCCCGCAGCCGGGCCACCTCCACCGAACGTTCCTGCAGGTCACAAGTCACGTGCAGGATCAGCCCGGCGAGGACCAGCAGCAGCGCGGCCGGGGTGAGCAGTTTCAGCGTCGCCGGGAGTGCGGCAGCGGTGGGACCGTTGCTCAGGCGGGTCGCCTCACCGGTACGCGTCACACTCTCGCCGAGATGCAGGCCCGCCACCGCGGCCGGGTCGGCGGGGCCGGCGACCCACCAGGCGTCGATCGGATAGTCCGGGTCACCGGTCAGCAGTAGCGCCCGGGACAGCAGATCGATGTCGGTCATCAGGGCCGGTGCGCCGGGCGCTGACGGCACCGCCGGGACCACCCCGGTGACGGTGACCGGTACGGACGTGGTGCCGACCATCATGTCCAGGTCGGTGCCGGGTGTCACCGACAGTTCGTCGGCGAACCGTTGCGAGACGGTCACCGGCAGCCGTCCCGGGTCCGGGAACGCGGTCGCCACCAGGGTCAGAGCCGCGTCCGGGGCCCGGCCGACCATGACCTGCGCGGTCATCCGCAGCGTGGAGCCGGTGGCGGTCACCCGCGGTGACATCAGCTGCTCGGCGTACGGCGCGGCGGACTTCGCCTGCCAGGTGCCGCCACCCGGTACTGCCAGGTCGACAGCCAGGTCGACGATGGTGGTCGTCTCCCAGCTGAAGAAGTCGGCGGTGACCGGCAGCATCACCGCCACCAGCCGCAGGCCGCCGGTGCCGATGCAGCCGGTGATCCGGTGGGTGCGGCCGTCCAGTGGCACCGGCGCTGCCACACACGCGGTGCGCAGCCCGGTGACGTCCTCGAGGATCAGATGCGGGGTGATCGACACACCCCGGTACTTCGACACGGTCATCCGCAGCACCGCACCCTCGGTCATCTCGATACCGCCGGCCGGTGCCCGGGACGCGGCGTTCGTCGCCACCAGATGCGGCGGCTCCCCGGCACCCAGCCACTGCCCGATCGCCACGCCACGATCGGTCACCGGGGTGACGGTGCCGCCGACCGTGTCCTGGAGTTCCCGGCCCTGACCGGCGAGGGCCGGGGTGGCGAGCGTGACCGCCAGGTCGGTGCCGACGGCCGAGTCGGCCTGGTCGATCTGGGACTGTTGCCACGTACCGCCGAACGCCACCGCGAACGTCGCCGCCGCACAACCCAGCGTGACCAGCAGTCCCGCCGCCGTGGCCCGCGGACGCCGGGCCGCCTCGAACACGGCGAGCGGAAACGCCAGCCCCCGGGCCCGCCGCGCCAGCCGGTCGGCGGCGTTCAACGCGGGCGGGACCAGCCGCAACACCAGCGCACACCCGGCCACCAGCAGCAGTCCCGGAGCCAGCACCCGCACCGCGTCCACACCGGCCGACTCCGTCGACCGCAACTGCCACCAGCCACCGATTGCCAGTACGACCAGAGCAAGGTCCCCGCCGGCCCGGGCGATCGACGGCCACTCCTGTGCGCCGGTGCGCGTCGACAGCCCGGCGAACAGCACCGCCCCGCCGAACACCACTCCCGCCTGCACCCCGGTGACCTGCGGATCGGTGCCCAGCCCGGCCCCGGCCAGTGGCGCCATCCGGGTCAGCGCCGAGTGGATCAGCGCCGACAACGGCACCGCGAGGGCCGCCCCGACCAGGGCGAGCAGTCCCGCCTCGGCGCCCGCCCGGACGGCGAGCTGCGGCCGGCTGGTGCCCATCGCGGACAGCAGCGCCGTCTCGCTCGCCCGCACCCCGGCCGTCAGGCGACCGGCCAGGGCCAGGGCGGTGCCGGTCAGCACCGCACCGAGAACCGCCACCGACAGCACCGCCGACGTGGTCACCCGCTGCCGTTCGGCGTCGATGAGCAGCAGCGACGGCAGCCGGGAACTGATCCGCTGAATCTGCACCCGGTCACCGAGCACCGCTGCCAGCCGGGAGTCCGCGGCCCGTACCGCGGCTGTCACCCGGACCAGATCCCGGTGATCCGGATCGGACAGGTCCGGCAGGGCGGTGACCTCCAGCCGGGACAGCGCCGACCCGCCGGTGAGCAGTGCCGGATAGTCGATCAGGAACGGCCCGAACGCCCGGGCCGGCTGCAACGACGCCCCGTCCCGGTAGACCGGCTCGTAGCCGGTGCCGGCGAGCGGATCCCGGTCCCAGCCGGTCCCGGGCAGCGCCCGAGCCACCCCGGACACGGTCAGCCGCAGACCCGGCGCCGGATCCCGGCCGATCTCCGGGCCGAGCCGCACCGTACTGCCGGGGGAGAGGCCGAGCAGCCGCGCGGTGCTCTCCAGGATCACCGTCTCGCCGGGTGCACCCGGCCACCGCCCGGACACCAGCGTCGCAGTGCCGGCCAGGTTCTCGACCCCGGCCAGATAGCCGACGGCCCGGGTCCCCGGTACGCCCGGCAGGGTCCGCACCTCCGCGGCGGCCCGCCCGTTGACCTCGGCCCGGAACGGCTGCAATGCCTCGACCAGCACCTTCTCGGTGTCGGTGGCGACCGCTGCGGCGTCCGCACCGGAGACCGTCACGGTGTACGCGGTCACCCCGGTGCCCGTCGCGCGGGCCGCCGACACCTCCCGCGCCCGGTCCGCCGTCGACGTCACCAGCAGCGCGGACACCCCGAGCAGGGTCGCTCCGATCGTGACCACCAGCAGCAGCGCGGCCAGCAGGGGCCATTGGGCCCGGGCCCGTCTGATCAGCACTACCCGTCCACCCGGCCGTCGCTGATCCGGACCACCCGGTCCGCGAGGGCCATCATCACCGGGTCGTGCGTCGACACGATCGCGGTGACCCCCTCCGACTCGACCACCGCCCGCAGCAACGCCATCACCGACCGCCCGGTGTCCGCGTCCAGCTGGCCGGTGGGTTCGTCGGCGATCAGCAGCCGCGGTGACGCCGCCAGGGCCCGCGCGATGGCGACCCGCTGCTGCTGTCCACCGGACATCTCCCCGGGGCGTTGCTGCGCGTGATCGGCGAGCCCGACCAGCTCCAGCAGCAGCGCCACCCGCTTCTCCCGCTCGGCCGTGGCGACCCGGGCCAGGCGCAGCGGGGCGCCCACGTTCTCGGCCGCCGACAGCACCGGGATCAGGCCGAACGTCTGGAACACGTACGCCACCCGCTCGCGCCGCAGCTTCGACAGCCCGTCCTCGTCCAGCGACGTGACCTCGACCCCGTCGACGAGCACCGAACCGCCGTCCGGCCGGTCCAGGCCGCCGACCACGTTCAGCAGCGTCGTCTTGCCCGACCCCGACCGCCCGGCGAGGGCCACCATGGTCCCGGCCTCGACATCGAAGGACACCCCCTGCAGCGCCCGTACGTCAGTACCGAATGTCTTGGTGACGTTCCGGATCCGGACCAGCGCCGTCACGACGGATCCGAGTGGATCGTCACGTGGTCCGCCTCCAGGGCCAGGCGCACCCGCCGGGTCAGCTCCAGGGCCTCCCGGTATTCGCGGGGGATCTGCACCCGCCCGGCCCGGTCCATCACCGCGTACTCCTCCGCGATCACCCGCGTGTCCCCGTCCTCGCCGGTCTCGGTACGCCGCAGCACCTCACTGCTGGTCCGCCCGTCCCGGATCGCGATCGTCCGTTCCACCTGCCCGCTCACCTCCGGGTCGTGGGTGACGACCACGACGGTCACCCCGAACTCCCGGTTCACGTGCCGCATCGCCTCGAACACCCCGGCCGACGTGACGGTGTCCAGCTCACCGGTCGGTTCGTCGGCGAGCAGCACCCGCGGCTGGTTCGCCAGGGCCACCGCGATCGCCACCCGCTGCTGTTGCCCACCGGACATCTGTGCCGGTCTGCGGTCCGCGCAGTCGGCGACCCCGAGCGCGTCGAGGAGTTCGCCGGCCCGGTCCCGCCGGATCCGGCTCCGCACTCCCGCGGCGGTCATCGGCAACTCCACCACCTGCCGCGACGTCAGGTAGGGGACCAAATTGGAGGCGGTCTGCTGGCGGACGAACCCGACGGTGTCGCGCCGGTACCGCACCCGGTCACCGCGTGACATGCCGAGCAGATCCCAGTCACCGACCCGGGCCCGCCCCGCGGTCGGCGCGTCGATCCCGGCGAGAATCGACAGCAGCGTCGACTTGCCGGAGCCGGAGGCCCCCACGACGGCAACCATCTCACCCGCGCCGACCAGCAGGTCCAGCCCCTGCAAGGCCTGCACCTCGATCGATCCGGTCTGATAGATCCGGACCAGGCTCTCGCACACGATGAGCGACTCCCGCCCGAACTCCGGCGCCCGCTCGGGCGGTTTCGGCAGAGCCAGCGGTGTCCGGGAGATCGCTCTCACCCCTTCGTTACCGTAAGGTGTCCTATCTTGAGCGTGATCATCCAACACGGCGACCTGTCGGTAGTCAACGCCCGCTCACACCAAATCGACGCATATCGGCACGAGTTCGCTGACCCGTAGCAGCTCAGTTGATCTTTTGCCGGATCCGGACG
>DATMVU010000389.1:0-3233 GCA_035562875.1 Actinoplanes sp.
CAGCATGAGCGAGCTTGCGAGCGAATCATCCAACACAGGTCAAAACTCATGCGGGCGCCGGAGCGAAGCGGAGGGGTCAGCATGAGCGAGCTTGCGAGCGAATCATCCAACACAGGTCAAAACTCATGCGGGCGCCGGAGCGAAGCGGAGGGGTCCGCATGAGCCGCCGGTCCCTGCACCTGACCGCCGGACTGACCCTGGTGCTGGTCGTGGTCGGCGCGGTGCTGCTGTCGTACGTCTGGCTGCCGTTCTCCCCCGACGACACCTCCGGCGGCCGGCTCGCCCCGCCCGGCGGCGACCACCTGCTCGGCACCGACAAACTCGGCCGGGACCTGTTCACCCAGCTGCTGATCGGCGGCCGGATCGCGATCGGCACCGCCCTCGGCGCGGTCACCGTCGGCGGCCTGCTCGGCGTGACAGCCGGGCTGTTCGCCGGGTTCGCCACCCGCTGGCTGGACGACGCGGCGGCTGTCGTACTGGACATCCTGATCGCCTTCCCGACCCTGCTGCTGGCCATGCTGATCGTCGCCGGAGCCGGCGCGTCGCTCACCACAGCGGTGTTCGCCATCGGACTCGCGATGGCCGCGATCGTCGCCCGGCTGACCCGGATCCTGGTCAAGCAGGTGCTGTCCCGCGACTACATCACCGCCGCCCGGGTGGCCGGCATCTCCTGGCCCCGGATCGTCGCCGGCCACGTGCTGCCGAACATCGCACCGACCCTGCTGGTCAACCTCGCCCTGCAGGCCGGGCTCGCGGTCCTCGCCGAAGCCAGCCTCTCCTACCTGGGACTCGGCACCCCACCGCCGAACGCCTCCTGGGGACGCATGCTCTTCGAGGCCCAGGCGACCGTGCTGACCTCGCCGGTCGCCGCGCTCGCCCCCGGCATCGCCCTGGTCGTGCTGGTGGTCGGCGTCAACCTGACCGCCGACGGACTCCGCAGAGGTGACCGATGACGCTACTCACCGTGGACGGGCTGACGATCCGCACCGCCGCCGGGAAGACAGTGGTCGACGACGTGTCGTTCACCGTCGGGCCGGGCGGCCGCACCGGCCTGATCGGCGAATCCGGCTCCGGCAAGTCGCTCACCGCCCTCGCCGTGATGGGCCTGCTCCCGCCCGGGCTGATCGCTTCCGGTCAGATCCGGCTCGACGGAGCGGACATGATCCGGGCTCCGAAAGGCCGCGGGAAAGTCGCCGCTGTCGTCTTCCAGGAGCCCCTCACCGCACTGGACCCGCTGATGACCGCCGGGCGGCAGATCGCCGCACCACTGCGCCGGTTCCGGGGCTTACGCGGCGGTGCGTTGCGGTCGGCGGTGGCTCAGACCCTTGCGGCGGTACGCCTGACCGACGCCGACCGGATCGCCGCCTCCTATCCGCATCAACTGTCCGGTGGACAGCGCCAGCGGGTGGCGATCGCCATGGCCCTCGCCTGCGAACCACAGCTGCTGATCGCCGACGAACCCACCACCGCCCTGGACGTGACGGTGCAGGCCGAGATCCTCGACCTGCTCGACCGGATCGTCACCGAGCAGGGCACGGCGCTGCTGTTCATCACCCACGACCTGCCGGTCGCCGCCCGGGTCGTGCAGGACACCCACGTGCTGCGCGACGGCCGGATCGTCGAGTCCGGCCCGATCAGCCGGATCGTGTCCGAACCGGCCCACCCGTACACCCGCACCCTCGTCGAGAGTGCCCGCCGCTTCGACGAAGCCCTCCCCAGGATCCGACCGTGACCCTTCCCCTCCTCGCCGCCGACCAGGTCGGTTTCGCCTACCGGTCCGGCGCCCCCGTCCTCACCGACATCGACCTTGTCGTGCATCCCGGCCGCAACGTGGCTCTGGTAGGCGAGTCCGGCGCCGGCAAATCCACATTGCTGCGCCTGCTCCTCGGCCTGGCAAGACCCACAACCGGCACTATCCGGTACGACGGGAACCCGCTCGCCCGCACGAATCTGCGCGACTACCGCCGGGCCGCCCAGGCCGTGTTCCAGGACCCGTACTCGTCCCTCGACCCCCGGCAGCGGATCGCCCGGATCGTCGGCGAACCCCTGCGCGGTCTCGGCCTGCCCAACGACCCGGCCCGCATCACCGCAGCCCTGGACGCGGTGGGCCTGCCCGCCGACACGGCCGGCCGCTACCCGCACGAGTTCTCCGGCGGCCAGCGCCAGCGCATCGCCATCGCCCGCGCCATCGTCGGCAACCCCCGCCTGCTGCTGGCCGACGAGCCGGTCAGCGCCCTGGACCTGACCACCCGGGTCCGGATCGTCGACCTCCTCGCCTCCCTGTGCGCGGAACGCGACCTGACGATCCTGCTGGTCTCCCACGACCTGGGCGTCGTCGCCGAACTGTGCGCCCACACGGCGGTCCTGGAACACGGCCGCCTCGTCGAACAGGGCGACACCACCACCGTTCTCGGTGCGCCGTCCCACCCGTACACCAGGAAGTTGCTCGCCAGCGTCCCTCGCCTACCGTGACGCTTTTCGATTACCGTGACGGCATGGCCACCACCCGTGCCCTCCTGCATGGCTCAGCACCTCTCGGCACCCACGTCTCCGCCCTCCCCCCGGGCCTGTTCCTGCTGCGCACACCGAGGGAGTGGGAGTCCAGCTGGAAAGCGATGACGAAGGGCATCACGCCGTCCCCGGACCTACCACCGGTCGACTGGACGTCCGAAGTCGTCGTCCTGCTGGTGCTCGGGTTCCGCGCGACCGGCGGCTACGGGATCACCATCACCGATGTGGTGACCCGGTGGCACCACCTGGAGGTGCACGCCACCGAGGAGCGGCCCGGCGACGGCATGGTCACCGAGGCGGAGACGATGCCGGTGCACGCGGTCGCCGCCCCGATCGCCGCCGTCCGCGACACCCTCCTCCTGATCCAGCGCGTCGTCACCCGCACCGGCTGACCAGCTCCTGCAGTTCCTCGTGGGGGAACCCGTCCCCGCCCGGCCGGGGGCCGCTCTGCCGGATGCTGTACAGGTCTGCGGTGTGGTCACCCGTCTGGCGGGCCCATCGGTGCCCCGCGTCGTCGGCGAACCAGACGACGTTCTGCCCGCGGAGATCGGCACGGACCAGCCAGTCGGCAGCGGCGGGCCAGTACCCGTCCCAGTCCGCCGGGCGCAGCGACCGGTAGGCGGCGTCCACCGCCCGCACGGCCGCTTCCACGTCATCGTCGTCGAAGACCGCGGCGAACCGGCACAGCAGTGCAAGGGCCGCACCGGGATCGGTTGTCGCGG
>DATMVU010000390.1:0-1589 GCA_035562875.1 Actinoplanes sp.
CACCGCGATCAAGAGTGAAGATCCGTCCCGGATCCTCAATGCGCACAGCGGTGTCAACTGCTGCTCGTCCAAGGGCGACTCCGGCAAGGGCGACGTGATCGACCACCATGACTACGTCAACAACGACCCGGCATACCCGGACGCCACCCGCATCGCGATGGACGGCGAACACGGCGGCTTCACCCTGCGCACCCCCGGGCACATGTGGCCCGGCCCGCCCGCGGTGATCTACTCCGGCGTCCCGGACGTGGCGGCGCTGACCGCGAAATACGTCGACAACACCCGCACGTACTACCTGGAAGCCGCCGGGGCGGAGCTGTCCGGCTCGGTCTACACCCAGATCACCGACCTGGAGACCGAACTCAACGGCCTCTGGACCTACGACCGGCGGAAGATCAAAGTCAATCCCGCGCCGGTACGGGCCATCAACCTCGCCGTGATCGAAGCCGGCCGCACCGCCGGCGCCGACGCCACCTTCCCCGGCAACGGCGAGTGGAGACTGGACGAGGGCAGCGGGACCACCGCCCACGACAGTGTGTCCGAAAGCGATCTCACCCTGTCGGGTGACGCGTCGTGGGCCCCCGGAAAGTCCGGCTCCGCCCTGAAGTTCGACGGCGACGGGGATTCGGCGGACACCGCGGCACCGGTGCTCGACACCACGAAGGACTACACGGTGTCGGCGTGGGTGACCCTCGACAAACTGCCCGGCAACTACGCGACAGTGGTCAGCCAGGACGGGCGGGCCCGGGAGAACCCGTTCTACCTGCAGTACGGGCAGGGCGCGTTCGCGTTCAGCACCCCGGGCGGCAACCGAGCCCGCCTGGTGACGACGCCCGAACTCAACAGGTGGTACCACCTGGCCGGCGTACGTGATCACGCAACCGGCGAGATCAGGTTGTATGTGGATGGTCAGCGGGCCGCGACTGTTCCGGCCGGCCCGGACGTGGTCAGCACCGGCCCGCTGTCGATCGGCCGTGCGAAGTACGCGGGCAACCGCACCGACTGGTGGTCCGGCTCCATCGACCAGGTGGAGACCGTCAACCGTGCCCTGACCGACGCCGAGGTGGCGGAGCTGCACGCGGCTTCCTGACAGCGGCTTCCTGACGGCAGTCTCCGGAAAGCACGACGAGGGCCCGGGACGCGAACGCGTCTCGGGCCCATCATCGTGCGCAACCAGCCCGTTACGGGCGTACTACCTACCTACTTCAGTTATCTACCTCAGCGACCGGTGATCCCGAACTGGGTGATCGTGGTGCCGCTGTTGCCGATGTTCTGGAAGTTCGCCGCCTGGAACGCGCCCTGCTGGGTGAGGCCGTTGCCGACCACGTTCACGTTGGTGACCACGGCGGTGTTGATCACGTTGCCGCCGTAGTAGCCGGCCACCGGGTTGTTCCGGACCGGGTTGGTCCGAACCGGGTTGTTCCGGAACTGGTTGAACGGGCTCTGGAAGCTGCTGAAGCCGGCGTTGTCGTTGCGCGGGCGGTCGGGAGCCGCGGTGGCCGGACCGGCGATGGCGACGCTCACGCCGGCGGCGATCATCAGGCCGGCGGTGTAACGAATGGTGCGGTTCATGGTGTTTCCTTTCGGGG
>DATMVU010000391.1:0-1845 GCA_035562875.1 Actinoplanes sp.
GTTCTCGAACCTCGGTGCTGCCGCAACGGGGCTTGCCGTGCTCGTGGGTGTCCTGTTCGGCATCTCCTGGATCGTGGAGGGCGTGGTCGGCCTGACGCTCATCGGCGATTCGGCATCGAAGGTCTGGACCATCGTCTACGCGCTGATCAGCATCGTGGCGGGCATCCTCGTGCTCACCTCGCCGCTGTGGGGGGCGGCACTGCTGTGGCTGTGGCTGGGAATCTCCCTGGTGGTGATGGGCATCGTGCAGATCGTGCGGGCGATCCGCTTCGGTTCGCAGGTGGCCCTCACGGCCTGACCCACGGCTCGGGGGCCAGGGGTCGCGCAGGTCCCGGGACGGGATCTGATCACGGGGAGTTCGCCTAGGACGCCGCTGAAGAAGTCGGCTGTTGGGCGTGGCGACGGGCAAGGAGCCTCTTTTCTGGGGCTCTGGGCGGCGTGTGTGTGTTGGGTCGGCAGCCGCGGGCACGGCAGTCGTCAGGGTCGTTCTGGCCCGTCAGCATCGTGGTGAGGCCGATCCGCGGCGGGGTTCAAGGCCCCCACCTGACCAGTTTCAGGCCAGTGCCCAGGTTCCGTTGTCGAGGTCGAGTCCGAGGGTGATCAGGCGACGCAGGTTGATTGCTGCAGCGCGGTGGTGGAGCCAGTTGTTGTTCTTGGTGACGCCGCGGTAGCGGACTTTACGATTGCTGCGGGCCAGCCAGGCGATGGTGCGTTCGACCATCGGCCGGTGTTGCCGGTAGGTGGCTTGGAAGCCGGGGTCGGTGGCACGGCGGCGGTGTTCACGCTGCAACAGGTCCTGGGGATGGAGCTGGATCTTGCGGCCGTTCACCGCTGTGGTGCATCGCTGCCGCAGCGGGCAGGCCTGGCAGGCGGCACCGAACACGGCTTTGCCGGTCTTGGTGATGGTCCGGGTCACCCCGGCCGGGCAGGTCAGGGTGCCCGCAGCCGGGTCGTGGGTGAAATCGTCGATCGTGAATCCGCCAACAACGGCAGGCCGGATCGGCCACGGCTTGACCAGCGGGGTCCAGCCCTTGGCATCCAGCGTGGCGAGCATGTTCCCGGTGGCGTAGGCCGAATCGCCCAGCACCGCGACCGGGCCGGTGATCGTCGGATCGGCCACGACGAGCCGGGCCCCGACCGTGGCGTCGCTGTTGTCGGGCCCGGCGGCCTTGGTCAGTTCGACCATGGTGGCCAGCCCGGTGTCGGGCTCGATGAGGATGTGGGCTTTGAACCCGTCCTGGCGGCGTTCGACCGTTTTGTGGGCATGGCGGGCATCCGGGTCCACGGTCGAGATGACCCGGTCCGGGGCGACCTTCCGGGCGATCCGCCACCGGCCATCGGTACCGTCAGAGCCCTCCGCCGGCTCAACATCCTGCCCAGCCACCAACGCGAGCAGGGCGACCGCTTCGGCCGGCCTGCCACCGGCAGCGGTGATCGCCGCCACATCGAGGCCGTCCAACAAGGCCAGCGCATCGTTGACCAACACACTCACCAACTCGTCACGGGCCTGGGTGTCGTCCCACGCGATCCGCGGCTTACCCACACTGTCGTAGCCCTGCCCGGTCAAGCCGGACAGCCCGGTACACCGCTGGGTGATCAGCTCCGCAGCGCCAGCAACCTCCCGGCCCACCCGGCGTACCTGCGCGATCAGCTGGGTGACCGTGTCCTGCCGGGCCACCGCATCATCCAGAATCGTCGAATCCAACGCCCGACGGCCCCGGCCCTTCACCGCACCAGTGGCATCCACCACCTCACGGACCACCTCAAAGATCCGCTGCGGCCGTTCCGAGGCGGCCAAACGGCGACGCCACACCGTCAACGACGACGCATCGAACCCGGCCGCAT
>DATMVU010000392.1:0-3641 GCA_035562875.1 Actinoplanes sp.
GTGGCCAGCCGACCGCCCAGACGAACTCGGGGATCACCGTCGACCTGATCGGGCTCATGGGTTCCTTCGAACTCGCCGTCGATGTCTTCGGCCTGCTGGGCGGCGCTGTCGACATCGGTCTCACGGGCAAGTGGAGCCTGCAGATCGCGTCGCTGGACGCGCAGATCCCCAACGTCGTCCGGCTGCAGGCCACCGGGGTCCGGCTCTCCTATGACCCGAAGGGTGCCGCCGACCAGGAGATCGTGCGGGTCAACACCGCGACGATCACCTTCCCGAGCCTGGGTGTCACCGGGTCGCTCCGTCCGTGGGATCCCGCCGCGTCCTCCAACATCACCGCCAACAACACCGAGGCCCTCGGTGCCGGGATCATCCCGGGTCTGGTGATCTACGGCAACGGCTTCGCCCTCGGCACCGCCGAGCTGGCCTACGGACTGCCGCCCGTCTCCGGCCAGCCGGTCGACCCGGCGAACGCGCTCGCCACGGCCGCTCCCGACAAGAAGATCACCTTCGGCGGCATCCTCGAACTCGACGACATCCGCATCGGCGTCTCCGGGCTCCGGGTGACGTTCCCCAGCGCGACGTCCACCGACACCGCCGCGGGGTTCACCGGCGTCATCTACATCGCCACCGGCGGGGCACGCCTCTTCCCGGGCAAGGCGTTCGGGGCCACCCTGCTCGACCGCACCACCGCTGACGACAAGCGTCCGGACGGTTCGCTCGACGACGAGGCCTTCCGGATCGCCCTGACGTTCACCGAAGGCCGGGTCGACTCGTTCCAGCTCTCCATCGACACCATGGAGATCCGCCTCGGCACCTACGTCACCCTGACGGCGCGCGACTTCCGCCTCGACACGGGCGCCACCGGTGACCAGATCATGGCCCAGTTCGCGGCCGTCGGCGCCAGGGTCACCATCGGCTCGCTCTCCCTCGCCGGTGAGGGACGCAACTTCGCGATCACCGGGTCGGGCTCCTTCAAGACGCTGCCCGGCTTCGGCGTCTTCCTCTCCGTCGGCTCGGCCACCGGCGACGCCTTCAAGTGGCCGGCCTTCCTGCCCGTCCGCATCGATGCCATCGGCATCCAGTGGGCCGACATCGAGAACCACCCCGAGGACTTCATCCTCACCCTCTCGGCCAGCGTCACCGGGATCCAGGGCCTGCCGGGCCTGCAGATCAGCGGTGCCGTCCAGGGCATCCGGATCCAGCCGTCCCTCCTGCTCGAGGGCAAGTTCCCGGTCATCGGCATCGACTCCCTCGGCGTCACCGTCAAGGGCACCATGTTCGGCGGCGAGGTGTCCGGTGGCCTGATCGGCGGCATCCTGAAGCTCGCGTCCGACTACTCCGTGATCGGGACCTTCGACACGACGACCCCCGTGGCACAGCGCGTGTTCTACGTGGGTATCGAGGGCACGATCTCGATCGCCGGGCTGGCCGGCTTCGGCATCCGCATCGGCCTGTCGGAACTCGGTCCGCTGCAGGTCTACCTGAGCGTGAACGTGCCCGGCGGCATCCTCCTCGAGCCCAACTCAGGTCTCTCCATCAACGACTTCGCCGGCGGGGTCGAGTTCTTCAAGACCCTTCCCTCGATCGACGACCCGTTCGCGCTGCGCTCCGCGGCCTTCCAGTTGCCGACCGTCCTCAGTGCCGACCAGTGGCTCAGCCAGCTCCAGGCGCAGGTCGCCCGGCAGGCCCAGACCATCTCCCTGAACCCCGGCACCAGCGGCTTCGCGGCCGCGTTCACCGCCCCGATGGTGATCACCGGCTCGGCGAAGATCTTCACGATCTACACCTCGCAGACAGTGTTCAACGGCCAGGTGATCGTCAAGATCTCGACCGACGGCAAGATCCTCATCATCGGCAAGCTGAACTTCGCGGCCGACAACATCTCCATCAGCGGACGCCTCTACGCCGACCTGTCGCGTGTCGCCCAGGGTGACGTGACGATCCTCTTCCTGGCCGACTTCCCCGACCAGGTCAGGCTCCTGACCGTCTACGGCAAGCTCAAGATGGGCTTCCGGAACTCCAGCGGCCAGGAGGTGACCTTCGATGTGGTCGAGGGCCTGGACCCGATCGCGACCGCAACCAACCCGAGCGTGGGCCTGGGTTCCCCGTCCGCCAACGGCGGCTCCGTCGACGTCGGCGTGGTGAACGGTGCCACCGGTTCGACCAAGTACCTCGACGTCACCTACAGCCCGCCGGCCGGGGCCAGTCTCAACCTCTCCCTGATCCTGGACAATGGCCAGGAGTTCACACTCTGGCGCGTCGTCGGCGGCGTCTCCACCCAGCGGACCGCCATCACCGGTCGCCCCGTCCCCATCGTCGCCGTGACCACCGACTCCGGGATGACGTTCGTCGAGCTCCTCACCGACGCCACCGGTGCCTACTACATGCTGGACGGCAGCCGGGTCGACGTCGTCCTGATAGCCGACCTGCCGGCCGGCGCGGACCTGCTGGAGACGGCCGTCCGGATGACGGGCACCACGAGGTTCCGCTACGCCATCGGGACCGCCGACCTCGAGATGGGCCGCTGGGAACTCCGGTTCGCCGCGGGTGCGATCAGGAACTCCGACCTCACCACCGACAGCGGCACCACCTCCGGCGCAGGCAACACGGCGGTCACGCTCGCCTTCACCGTCGTCGGCGCGACGGCCGTCATCACCAACCCGACCCCCGGCGCCTCGGTCGACATCAACGTCCTCAACGGCCGCGCCTGGATCAACGTCACGTTCACCTCGCCCACCCTCTTCACCATCGACTGGGCATCCATCACCGATCTCGCCCCCGAGTTCGCCCTCAGCGGCGCCGGGCTCGGCACCATCCGGCTCGACGGCACCCAGGCCCCCCAGCTGGTCAGCACCGGCACCGGGACGCGCACCTACCGCTACTGGCTCACCGGACGCTTCGCCACCACGGGCGACGTCAAGCTCACCTTCCTCACCGGCAGCTGGTCGTACGAGCTCAACCTCACCGGCGCCCTGACCGTGACCGACGCCCCCACCACCACCGGCAACACGACCGTGGACGTGCTCCTCCCCGCCGCCGGCACCCTCGGCATCCCGGCCGGCTTCAGCGTCGACCCCGCGTCCGTGCTCGACGGGCTCACCGGACTGGCCTTCGGCGGGACCGGCTGGGTGCTCACGCGCAACACCGCCGCAGCCATCACGGCGACCGGGACGCCCGGCGAGTTCCGGATCCCGGTCACGGTGACCACGGTCGGCGCCGGCACACTCACGGCCACCCTGACGGGGTCCATGATCAGCTACACCGGCACCGTCAGCGCGGGGACGCGGCCGACCCAGACCCTGGTCGTGACCCCCCGGGCCTACCTCGACGTCGACTTCGCGGCGTCCGTCGCCGGCCTGGGCGCCCTCGACCTGCAGTCGGTGATCGACCTGGCCGCCGAGTTCGACCTCTACGGGGAGGGCCTGGGCACCATCGCCCTGGACGCCACCCGGGCCCCGCTGCAGCTCACCGCGGGCGTCCCCGTCGGCACGCTCCGCTTCCGCTACTGGCTGACCGGCGCGTACGAGACCGGGCTCTCGGTGACGCTCACCTACCGCCCGGGCACCTGGTCGTACCAGAAGAGCGTGCGGGGCACCTCGCCCGACCTGACCGTCTCCGGCTCGGCGCTGGCCTGGTCGAGC
>DATMVU010000393.1:0-17734 GCA_035562875.1 Actinoplanes sp.
CTCCCGCCATAACCCACTAGTCTCAGGCCTATAGTCTCACGCATGACATCGCCTCTGTACCTGGTGGGCAACCGGGAGATCCGTCTCATGCTCGGCGACATCAGCCGCCAGCGCGTCTATCAGCTCACCGCCCGGCCCGACTTCCCCGCCCCGGCCGCCAGCCTCTGCCAAGGCAAGGTGTGGCGTGGCGAGGACGTCGAGGCATGGATCTCCCGGCGCCGACGGCCACCCACGCCACCCTCCGCCGCAGCTCCGGCCACCCCGGGCCAGCGGCAGGCCACCCCTCGGCCTGCGCCGCCGCCCCGCCCCTTCATCCCGACCACAGTGATCCCGTGCTGCCTGCACACCCTCCGGTACCGGGTCGAGCCGGCCGGCTGCTGACACTCCGCCCCTGAGGGATCGGCGCCGCGACCGGGAGTGGCGCCGATCCCGTCACACCGCGAGATCGAGGGCCCACGTCTGCCCGGTGACGGGCCGCCCGAACCCGGGATGCGCCGCCTCCCCGGTGAGCGTGAATCCGGCGACCACGACCGGACGACGGCAGCTGTCACCTTGACCCTCGACCTGGTCGAGCCTGCACCATCGAAGCCATGACGATCGACATGGACAACCCGGTGCTGAGACTCTGCCAGGAAGGCATGCGGGCGGAGGCCGACGGCCGCCCCGGCGACGCCGAGGCCCTGTTCGAGCGGGCCTGGGACGCACGCACCGGCGACTACGACGCGTGCGTGGCGGCACACTACGTGGCCCGCCGGCAGACCGAACCGGCCGAGATCCTCCGCTGGAACCGCCGCGCCCTGGCCCACGCCGACGCCGTCGGCGACGAGACGGTGGCGAGCTTCTACCCGTCGCTGCACGTGAGCGTGGCGCTGGCGCACGAGACCCTGGGCGACCCGGCTGCCGCCCGCGCCGCCTGGGCGAAGGCGGCCGAACACGTCGCGGATCTCCCCGCCGACACCTACGGCGAGGAGATCCGCGACGCGATCACCGGCGCTCTGAAGCGGCTGCCCCGATGACCCGGCCCGCGCCGGCACCGACCTGGACCAGGGACGGCACCGAGGCCGGCGGGTCCACGGTGTAGGTGTAGTAGGTGGACGGCTCCACGACCGTGCCGCCGGCCTCGCACGGCCCGGACGACGCGAAGACGTTGTTGCGCTGGACCAGCCGGCCGGGCCCACTGTCGGCGTACCCGCCGGTGGAGTGGCACGGGTGCGGGACGCCGGTGAAGTTGTTGCCTTCCAGGATCACGCCGGCGTTCATGGTGGAGGCGACGCCGTAGAGTTCGTTGCCGTCGAACCAGTTGTTGTAGACGTGCACCGGTTCACCGAAGCGGACGCGGGGGTGTCGCTGCCGGGAGCCGTCGAACCAGTTGTGGTGGATGGTGACCTTCAGGTGGCCGACGTCGGTGGAGGACGCGCCGTCGGAGTGCCCGATCAGCATGCTCTTGTCGGTGCCGGCGAAGTGGTTCCACGACACGGTCACGTAGTCGGCGCCGCGCACGATGTCGATCGACCCGTCGACCGGGCTGACGAACGTGTTGTGGTCGATCCAGATGTGATGCGACTGCTGGCCGACGTTGATCGCGTCGTCCTCGGCGCCGACGAAGGTCAGGTTCCGGACGATCACGTTCGACGACCGGTAGAAGTCGAGACCACCACCGGTGATGGTGGGGTTGCTGCCGATGCCGACGATCGTCTTGTCCGGGCGCACCCCCTGTTTGCTGGTGATGGCGATGGTGCCGGACACCTGGATGACCAGCGGCCCGACGGTGTCGATGGCGTCCAGCAGCTCATCGGTGGTGTCGACGACCACTGTCGGCCCGGCGACACCCCCGGTGGTGCCGGTGGCGAAACCGTCCGCGGCGGCGGCCGGGCCGCCGGCCGGGACCACGAGGGCCAGGCCCAGGACCAAGGGTAGGAACATCACAACCTCCCCACACCGGCACCGGCCGTAACGATCGACTTGACCGACGCCGCCGGGTCGAGGGTGTAGCTGTAGTAGGTGGACGGCTCCTGCACGGTGCCACTGCAGTCGGGCGCGCCGGACTCCCCCACGAAGACGTTGTTCCGTGCCACACAACGGCCGGCCGGTCCGGCGTACGTGTCGGTCACCGGTTCCTCGACGTCCTCGAAGTAGTTGCCCTCGACGACGCAGCCGGCGTTCGCCTGGCAGGCCACCCCGGTGTCGGTGTTGTACACGTAGTAGTTGTTGTAGACGTGCACCGGCTCGCCGAAGCGGACCCGTGGGTTGCGCTGCGGGGTGCGGTCGAACCAGTTGTGGTGGTAGGTGACCTTGAGCCGCCCGGTGTCCTGGGCGGCGTTGTCGTCGTCGTGGCCGAGCAGCATGTTCTTGGTGTGCTGGTGGGTGTGGTTCCACGACACGGTGACCAGTGACGAGCCGCGTTTGATGTCGATCAGCCCGTCGTAGCCCTGTGCCAGGTCGTTGTGGTCGATCCACACGTGATGCGAGTACATCTGCACGTTGATCGAGTCGTCGGACGCGTTGCGGAACGACAGGTTCTGGATGATCACGTTGTGGACCGGATCGGACGGTTCGGAGGTGGAGACCGGCAGCCCGATGTTGAAGCCGCCGCCGGTGATCCCGGCCGTGGCACCGACGCCGACGATCGACTTGTCGCTGGTCACGTCGTACATCCCGGCCGGCAGGGTGATCGTGCCGAGCACACAGACGGTGAGCGGGCCGGGGGTGGCGATCGACTGGAGCAGCTCGGCGGCGGTGTCGGCCTGCACGGTGGGGCCGCCCGCGCCTCCGGTGGTGCCGGCGGCGAAACCCGAGGCGGTTCCGGTGACGGCACATCCACCGGGTGGCGGCGGGGTGGTGGGCGTCGGTGACGGTCCCGGTCCGGGCGCGGTGGTGTCGACGGAGACGTCGTCGAAGACACTGCCGGCGTACGACGTGACGAGGCCGATCCGCCCGGACCCGAAGGTGTTGTCGGTGGCGGTGAGGACGGAGGTGCCGTCGACCCGGCCGGTGAGGGTGGCGCCCTGCACGGTGAGGGCGAGGGTGCGCCACACGCCGGTGTTCGGCCCGGTGACCGCGGTGGCGAGGACGGTGACAGCGCCGCCGGAGACCCGTTGGAGCTGGGCCGCGCCGCCGCCGGTGAGCACCAGCGTGTAGTACTGGCTGGTGGACTGGGCGCGGGCGGCGATCCCGGCGGTGCGGTCGGCGGCACCGAAGGCGGTGGCCCGCACCCGGGCCTGCACGGTGTAGTCGGTCCAGCTCGTGGTGCCGGCGAGCGCGCGGGCGTTGGCGCTGACGCTGGACTGCTGGTAGGCGGCGTCCACCACCGACCAGGAGCCGCCGTTGCGGGACCAGCCGTCGGCGTCGCCGTCGCTGAAGGTGTCGCCGAACAGGGCCTCGGCGTGTGCGGGGATGCCGATCAGGGCGGCGAGCAGAGCGGCTGAGGCGGCGACGGTGAACCATCGGATTGGCTTCATGTCGGATCCTCCGGGGGAATGAGGTGGGCCGACGATAAAATTTGCCATCCGGTTCGGTCAATGCTTTCACGTTTGCAGGAATGTTGCAGTCATCGCTGATTGACTTGATCGGGCGGCTGTCGTACCGTCCGGGCAGGAAAGCGCATTCCCCCTAATCGGCGCTTTCTCGACAAGGAGTGAATCCCCCATGCGGAAACTGCTGTTCGCCGCTATAGCCGGTGCCGCGATTTCGACAGTGATCCATTCTCCCGCAACAGCCGCCGCGACCACGCTGTATGTGGCCGTGAACGGCAGTGACAGCAACGCCGGTTCGATCTCCGCGCCGTTCGGCACCATTCAGAAAGCGATCGCCACAGCGGTCGCCGGCGACACGATCGCGGTGCGGGGCGGCACCTACCCGCTGGCTGGCAACATCCAGATCACCAAGAGCGGTACGTCCGCGGCGCCGTACACGCTGACCGCCTACGGCACCGAGCGGGTGATCATCGACGGTGAGGCGCTCGGGTACACGCCCGGCGCCGTCGGGTCGACGATCCCGAGCGGGCAGCGCGGGGCGATCCACATGGAGGCGTCGTACTGGCGGCTGATCAATCTGGAGATCGTCAACGGGCCGTACGGGATCTACTGCGCCGGATGCAACAACAACGTGTTCGACCGGCTGAAGACGTACGACAACTACGAGACCGGCTTCCAGTTGCAGGGCGTGTCGGCCAACAATCAGATCCTCAACCTGGACAGTCACGGCAACCGGGATCCGCGCAAGAACGGGGAGAGTGCCGACGGCCTCGGTATCAAGGAGGGTTCCGGCACCGGCAACGTGGTCCGCGGCGCACGACTGTGGAACAACGTGGACGACGGTTTCGACGCGTGGTTGTTCACCTCGCCGATCACGATCCAGAACAGTCTGGCGTACGGCAACGGCTACAACCGGTGGAGCATCCCGAACTTCTCCGGTGACGGCAACGGCCTGAAACTGGGTGGCAGCAGCGGCACCGGCCCGGCGGCGGCACACGCGGTGAGCAACACGTTCTCGTTCAACAATGCCGCACACGGGTTCACCGACAACGGGAACACCGGGGCGATCACGATCACCCGGAGTACCGCGTACCAGAATGTGAAGACCGGTTTCGACGTGGACGGCGGCTCCACCACGAAGCTGACCGCGAACCTGGCCCTGGGCAACAAGACGGCGGTGGCGCTCGGCTCGTCGACCGCCACCGGCAACTCATGGAACATCGGCGGCACGTGGACCGTGCTGAGCACCGACGCGTCCACGATCACCGGGACCCGCAACAGCGACGGTTCGATCCGCACCTCGAACTTCCTGGTCCCGTCGAACGGCCAGGCAGTCGGCGCAAGGATCTAGCCGGGTTCAGCCGTGCAGGGCCTCGCCCCAGGAGGCGAGTTCTCCGCGGGCGAGGCACACCACCAGGTACCCGTCGGGGCCGACGACGGCCCACGACTCGGCGTCCGGGTCCACGTCGACGACGAGGCGGGCCCCGCTGCCGAAGTCGATGCACAGTTCGCCGCCCGCGTCGCTGGCGGCGGACCGGACGGTCTCGCCGAGCAGTGTGGCCATGATGTCGTCGGGGTTCTCGCCGGGTGAGACGTCGGTTCGGCCGCCGGGGCCGTCGAGGTGGGTGACGGTTTCGATGAGGACCCGGCAGCCGCCGGTGAAGCCGAGGGCGATCGAGTGGCCGAGCTGCACGTATTCCAGCCGGCGGCCGTGCAGTACACCGAGAGGGCGGGACCGCCCCGCGATAGCTGGCACCATCGATGACTCCCGATCGGTTCGTCGGTTCTGCTGACGGCAGGAACGTATGCGGTTCCGCCATAAGAGGGCCTTAAAGAACCGAACCGTTATCTACCGGAGTCATACGGACCGGCTTCGGCCACGATGGACCGGAATCGTTCCGCGGCCGGGCCGAGTGGCCGGTCGGTGCGCCAGGTCAGTCCGACGACCCGTTCGGCGCCGGGTCCGGCCAGGGCGATCCCGACGGTTCCGGTGGCCCCGGCGAACTGTTCGGGCACCAGCGCCACGCCGAGACCCGCCCCGACCAGGCCTTCGATGGTGGCCAGGTCGCCGATCTCGAGCGCGATCCGGGGTGTCGTCCCGGCCGCGGCGAACAGTGCGTCGACGAGGGCCCGGAAGCCGAATCCGGACGGGATGGTCACGAAGTCGTCGCCGGCCACGTCGGTGAGGCGGGCGCGGCGCCGTCCGGCGAGACGGTGGCCGGGCGGCACGATGAGGGCGAGGGTCTGGGACTGCAGGGCGAGCCAGCCGTACGGGCCGTCCGGTCGGGGTGACGTGAGGGCCAGTTCGACGGCGCCGGTGGCCAGGTCGGGCAGCATCACGTGGCCGGGTTCCTGGCGCAGTTCGACACGCAGGTGCGGGGCGCGTTCCCGGACGTCGTGCAGGATCCGCGGCACCAGTGAGGTGGACATCGAGTCGAGGAACGCCAGCCGGACCGTGCCGGCTTCCGGGTCGAGGAGCCCGGCCAGGTCGCGTTGCAGCCGGTCGTAGCGGCCGACCAGGTCCCGGGCGGCGGCCAGGGCGAGTTCGCCGAGCGGATTGGGGTGTACGCCTTTCGCGTCCCGTTCGAACAGGCGCACACCGAGTTCGGCTTCGACCCGGGCGAGGAGCCGGGACAGGCTCGGCTGGGTGGTGCCGAGCGCGGCGGCGGCCTCGGTGACGTGTCGGTGATCACCGAGCGCGAGCAGGCTTCGCAAGTCTTCCAGCTGCATCACCCTGATCATACGTACCGCGCATGATCTTGATGATTTTCATGCATTGGACGCATCAGCGGGGCGGGCGAAGAGTGACGTCCCGTGAGCACCTATCGCCGGGCCAGTCTCGCGCTCTTCGCCGCGGGAGTGGCCACGTTCGCCCTGCTGTACAGCACCCAGGCCCTGCTGCCGGAGCTGTCCGCCGCGTTCGCTGTGACACCCGCGCAGAGTTCCTGGTCGCTGTCGGCTGCCACGCTCGGCCTCGGGGTGGCCCTGCTGATCACCGGGCCGCTGTCCGAACGGTTAGGCCGGACCCCGCTGATCCACCTGTCGCTCGGGCTGTCCGCACTGGTCGGGGTGGCCTGTGCGGTCGCCCCGAACTGGCACGTGCTGCTCGGGCTGCGGCTGCTGCAGGGTGTCACTCTCGCCGGCCTGCCCGCCGTGGCGACCGCCTACCTGCGTGAGGAGCTGCCGTCGAACGTGCAGGCCAGGGCGGCCGGACTGTACATCGGCGGTAACGCGCTCGGTGGGATGAGCGGGCGGCTGATCAGCGCGGCGGTCGCCGAATCGTACGGCTGGCGGTGGGCTCTCGCGGCGGTGGCCGCTGTGGGCCTGGTGTGCGCCGCTCTCGTGCTGGTGCTGCTGCCCGCGTCGCGGAATTTTGTCGTCCGCCGGGCGGCGACGATGTCCAGGCGGGCCTTCACCGACCCGGCTCTGCTCAGCCTGTACGGCATCGGCGCGCTGGCGATGGGCGCCTTCGTGGCCGTCTACAACGCCATGGGGTTCCGCCTGACCAGCGCACCGTTCCTGCTCGGGGCGGGTGCGGCCGGCCTGGTCTTCCTGGTCTATCCGGCGGGCACCGTCAGTTCGGCGATCGCCGGGCGGCTCGCCGACCGGTTCGGGCGGCGTGCGGTGATGCCGTTCGGGAGCCTGCTCACCGCCGCCGGGCTGCTGCTCACCCTGCCGGACAACCTGGTGACGACGGTGACCGGGCTGGCCGTGATGACCGCCGGGTTCTTCTGCGTGCACGGGGTGGCCAGCGGGTGGGTGCCGGTCCGGGCGCACGCCGGTGGGGTTCCGGCGGCGCAGGCGGCGTCGCTGTACCTGTTCGCCTACTACGCCGGTTCGTCGCTGTTCGGGAACCTCGCCGGGACCGCCTGGTCACACGGGGCGTGGCAGTCGGTGGTGCTGCTGGCGGCCGTCTGTGTGCTGGCGAGCGGTCTGCTGGCCGTGTCGCTGCGCCGGATGCCCGCGCTGGTGCCGCAACGGAACTGAGTCAGCCGTCGATGCTGCGGGACAGGTTGACGATGCTGTTGACCAGGGTTTTCAGGTAAGCGTCGACCCGCCACGCGGTGGACACCACGGTACCCAGCCGGGCGGTGAGCACCGGCAGCGGCACCACAGTCGTCTCGGTGGACCAGCCGATCACCCGGGCCACCAGATCGCCGAGCAGGCCCCGGACGATGTCCCGGGTGAGCAGGACCAGGTCACCGGCCGCCCGGGTGACCACCGTCATCGCCGTGGAGATCGACGACAGCCCGCGCAGCGCCTCCACGTTGTTGGCCATCATCGTCAGGTAGGCGCGGATGTCCGCCCGGTCCACGTCGCCGAGGTCCTCGGCCAGGCAGCGTTCCAGGTCGTCGCCGATCCGCTGGAGTTCGGCGGCCATCGCGCCCCAGTCACCGGTCTGTTTGGCCACCACCTCCGGCATGCCGGTCAGGTCGTCGAGCATTCGGCGCAACGGTTCGGCAGTGTCCAGCAGACAGTCCAGGCCGGCGGCCCGCAGCAGCGCGAACCCGTCGGGTACCGGGAGCGCGAACTCGGCCACCGGCGCGGTCGCCAGTTGCGGTTCCACCCATTCCCGCTGCTCCACCGTCGTCACGACGTCCTCGATGATCGCGGACGCCGGGCGGGACTCGGAGACGGGTTCGGCTTCGGGCCCGTCCGCGGGCATCCCGATCAGGTCGGCGAGCAGTTCCCGCCCGTCGGCCACCCGGTGCAGCCCGCTGACGAACAGGGCGAGCGTCTCCTCCACGTATTCGACCAGCTCACCGTGCCGGACGTGGCGTTCTCCCAGGCCGGTCAGGATCCACCCGCACAGCCGCCCGAACGCCGCCTGGTCCTGCTCGAACCGGGCCACCGTCTCGCCGACCCGGCCCAGCCGCAGGCGCAGCACGTCCAGGTGCCCGGCGTGCACCCGAATCCGCTCCGGATCGACCCGGCCTCCCCCGCTGCCCACAACGGCACCGTAACGTCCGTGCGCATCCCCGGTCCGGGCAGGGCACCGGGGTTTCCAGCGCAAACCCCCGGTCCGGCCGGCCGGGCGCGGTCACGACGGTGAAGTTCACCCTGACGAGTCCGGAAGTGTGCAGGTCCGAAAGGTTCAGGTCGGGGACGGAGCTACCGATCGTCGGGCATGTGACAGAACCCAGTCCGGTCGTTCCGGGACTCAGCGCGTTCCAGGCGATCGGCCGGGGCGGGCAGAGCGTCGTGCACCGTGCTCGCCGCGCCGACGGCACCGACGTAGCAGTCAAGATCCTGCTCGACCCCTCCGGGCGGGCCCGGTTGCGCCGCGAGGCGACCTGGATGGCCGCGTGCCGGCACCCCGGCCTGCCCGAGGTGTACGACACCGGAGAGACCGACGGGCAGCCGTACCTGGTGATGGAGTTCGTCGCCGGGGAGCGCCTCGGTGACCTGCTGCGTTCCGGGCCGCTGACACCGGAGCGGGCGGCCGCCGTGGCCGCGGACGTCGCCGACGCGCTGCACGTCATGCACGTGACCGGGGTGGTGCACCGGGACATCAAACCGGACAACATCATCATCAGCCCGGACGGCACCGCCCGCCTGGTCGACCTGGGTTTCGCCACCTGGTCGGGGCAGCAGAGCGGGGAGGCCGTGGCCGGCACCCTGACCTACGCCCCGCCGGAGCAGAACGGCACCCTGCAGCGTCCCGTGGACGCCCGCAGTGACCTCTACGCCCTCGGGATCGTGCTCTACGAGTGCCTGACCGGGCATCCGCCGTTCCAGGCGGCGGACGCCGGTGAGCTGCTGCGCCAGCACACCGTCGCGGTGCCGAAGCTGGACCCGGGCCTGCCGCCGACGCTGTCCGCGGTGGTGGCCCGGCTGCTGGCCAAGGACCCCGACGACAGGTACGCCGGTGCCACCGGTCTCGCCGCCGACCTGCGCCGGCTCGCCGACGACCCGGACGCGGTGTTCGAGATCGCCGGCGACGACGAGCCGGCGCACCGGCCGGACACCCCGATGGTCGGCAGGGAAGCGGAGATCGCCGAACTGGCCGCCCTCTGGGGCGAGACCTCGGACCACTGCCGGGTCGCGGTGATCCGGGGCGGTGCCGGTTCCGGCCGGACCCGGCTGCTGCGCGAGTTCACCGGCCGGCTGGAGAACGCCGGGGTGACGGTGCTGCGCGGCGAGTGCCGTCCCGGAGACGCGCCCCTCGCCGTGCTGTCCCGGGTCTTCGACAGCCACCTGGAGCAGTTCGGGCACGAACTGGTGCAGGCGGCGGCCGGGGACGCGGCGGCCTACCTGGGCCGGCTGTCCCCCGCCCTGCGGGACATCTTCGGTGCCGGGGACGGCGGGTCCGCGTTCATGATGGCGGTCACCGCGTTCATGGGTGACCTCGCCGAGCAGACCGGTGGTCTGGTGCTGGCCCTGGACAACGCCCAGTGGCTGGACGTGGCCACCCTGCAGATGCTGCGCCAGCTGACCCAGAGCAGCACCACTCCACTACTGATCATCGCCACCATGGACAGCGACGGCGGCGACGAGACAGTCGAGGGGCAGCTGCCGAACGACGCCGCGTGGGCCGGCTCGGAGGCGCTCACCCTGCACCTGCGGCCGATGGACCGGGCAGCTCTGGCCCGGCTGCTGGCCACCTACACCGGCGGGTACCCGCTCACCGGCGAACTGCTGGACCGTCTCGGCGCCCGCGCCAACGGCCTGCCACTGGCCGCCCTGATGCTGGCCCGCGCCGCCATCGAGGCCGGTCTGCTGTTCCCCCGGGACGGTCGCCTCGACGTGGACGCCGACGGTTTCCAGCGCATCGACATCCCCACCGACCTGGCCGGCCTGCTCCTGGAGCGGGTCGACGGGCTCGGCGACGGCCGGGAACTGCTCGCCACCGCCGCCGTCGCCGGCTTCCACTTCTGCCCGCTCCAGGTCGCCCGGATCGCCTCCATGGACGCCGACCAGGTCCTGGCGAGCTGCGAGGTGGCCGTCGCCCAGGGGCTGCTGGAACGGCACGGGGACGGCTACGGTTTTGTGCACGAGCAGGTGCACCGCGCGCTGCTCGCCGACCTGGCCCCGGAGAAGTTGCGCGACCTGCACCAGCGGGCCGCGGACGAGGCGACGTCGAGCTACACCGAGGCCCGGCACTTGCTGCAGGGGCACCCGGAGCTGGACACCGCCCGTACCACCCGGGTCTGTCTGGAAGCCGCCCACGCCGCGCTGGAGGAACACGCCGGGGCCGACGCCATCGGTTTCCTGGAGGCCGCCGAACCGTACCTGGCGGCGGACGCCGACATCGACGTGGCCTGGACCGAGGCGCTGGGCATGGCCTACGCCCAGACCGGGCGGCTGACCGAGGCCCGGCAGCGGTTCACCACCGCGCTGGCGGCCACCGGCGACTCCGCGGTCCGGGCCCGCCTGCACAGCCGCCTGGCCCAGCTGCACGTGGGCAGGTGGCAGCTCACCGCTGCGATGGAGGAGACCGCCCACGGCCTGGCCGCCCTCGGGCTGCGGGCTCTCCCCGGCGGGGTGGTCGGCCTGGTGACCCGCATCGTCTACCTGCTCGCCGCGGTCATGATCGAGCGCACCGGCCTCGGTTTCGGCACCGGCGACGAGGATCGTCTGACCCGGCTGCGGCAGCGGTACGCCCTGTACGCGGCCGGCTCCTACGCGGCCATGCTCGCCACCCGGACCAGGGAGATGACAGGCTACGAGGTGCGGGCCCGGTACGTCGCGGCCCGGATCGGGCCGTCCCCGGAGTACGCCCGGCAGGCCGCCCACAACGCCGCCATGCGGCACGCGGTCACCCAGCGGACGAACACCAGTGGTTTCGCCCGTGCGCAGCGGATCGCCGAGGAGGTCGGCCAGCCCGCCGCGGTGGTCTACACCGAGTACCTGCGCCGGCTCTGCGAGACCCAGACCGGCCGCATCGACCTGGAGGAGTACCAGCGCTGGCTGCAGCGGCACGGGCCGCTACTGGACACCACCGAGAACCTGAACTACGCGCTGGCGCTCAGCGGGCGCTGGTACCTGCAGGGCCGGGTCCTGCCGATGCGCTCGGTGCTCACCGACCTGTCGAACGAACCCATCGGCCGGATCCAGGGCCTGTCCTGGATCGGCGGGCGGCCGCCGACGATCGACGACGCGACCCAGCTCCTGGACCAGACCGATCCGTCCACGGCCGATGCCGGCTCCCGGCTGATGTGCCTGATCGGTGTCCTGGAGATCTGCCGTGACCTGCACGACTACGGCAGCACGTTCGACCGGGCGGTGACCGAGCTGGACGAGCTGCGGGTTCGGCCGGCCGGGATCGCCACGACGTTGCGGGTGGTCTACTCGACGGTGGCCTTCGGACGTCTCGAGCAGTTGCGGACCGCCGACCCGGAGGATCGGGCCGAGGCGCTCACCGCGGCCCGGCACGCGGTCCGGGCACTGGGAGCCACGGCGACGAGGGCTCCGGGTGTCGCCCGGCAACTGGCCGCCCACCACGCGGTCGCCGCCGCACATCTGGCCTGGCTGTCCACCGGGGACGTCCAGGAGCCGCTGGCCCGGGCCGACCGGCTGTTGGCCGGCGAGGACCTGCCCGGCATGGCGATGTCGCTGATGATCCTGCGGGCCCGGGTCGCCACCGCGGCCGGCAAGTCCGAGGAGTCCTCGACACTGGCCGAAGCGGCCGGTCACCTGGCCGAGCACATCGGGCAGGTCCGGTACGCCCGGGCGATCCGCCAGGAGTTCGGCCTGACCACCGGGCAGACCAGCCAGGCGTCGGTGATCGACGGCGGCGCTGCCGACCGGCGGCGGCTGGGCGCCCTGGAACGGCTCAGCCGCACCCTCTCCGGGGTGGTCAGCCTGGACGACCTGAGCCGGGCGGTGCTGGACGAGACGGTGCTGATCCTGAACGCGGAACGGGCCTACCTGTTCCTGATCGACGGCGACGACGGGTTGCAGCCGTACGCCGGGCGGGACGCCGCGGCTGGCGACCTGGAGGTGCTCACCGACTACGGTTCCACGATCGTGGAGCGGGTCCGGCACACCGGGAAACCGGTGGTGGTCACCGGCACCGAGGAGGGTGCCGCGCTCGGTTCGCAGAGTGTGGTCCTGCACGGGCTGCGCAGCATCATGGCCGCGCCGCTGGTCATGGACGGCCGGCTGCTCGGCGTGGTGTACCTGGACAGCCGGGTCGCCAAGGGCATGTTCACCGGGGCCGACGTCGGCATCCTGACCGCGATCACGCAGTATGTGGCCGCGGCGGTGGAGACCGCGCGCGCCGCCCAGCTCGCGGTCGCCGTCCGGGCCGCCGAGCAGCAGCGGGACATGGCCGAGACGCTGCGCGAGTCGCTGATCAGGTTCAGCCGGCTGCTGGAGCCGGCGGCCATCCTGGAGGAGTTGCGCGACACTTTGGCCCGGGTGCTGTCCGCCGACGCCACCTTCCTGATCACGGCGTCCGACGACGGTGACCTGACCGGCCCGGACCAGGACACGACCGGCCCGCTGGAACGTACCGCGGTGCTCAACCAGCTGCTCGCCGCGCCGGGGCCGGTTGTCGTCGGTCACCTGCACCTGCCGTTCCTGGACCCGAAGAAGAAGCACCTGGTGGTGCCGATGCACCGGCAGGAGACCCAGGTGGGGCTGGTGGTGCTGACCGGTGCGGAGGAGTTCGGGCCGACCGAGATCACCCTGGCCGCGGCCATCGCCGAGGAGGCGATGATGGCCTACCACAACGCCGACCTGTTCGCGCAGGTCCGCTACATGGCCACCACCGACGCCCTGACCGGGGTCAGCAACCGCCGGCACTTCTTCACCGTGGCGCAGGAGGCACACGCCGAGGCGATCGAGGCGGAACGGGGCTTCGTGGCGGTGATGATGGACATCGACCACTTCAAGCGGATCAACGACGAGCACGGTCACCAGGTCGGCGACCAGGTGATCGCGACGGTCGCGGCCCGGCTGCGGGACGCCCTGCCGGACGACGGCGAGCTGGGCCGGTACGGCGGTGAGGAGTTCGCCGCGGTGTGGTCGGTCGCCGGTGACCGGGCGACGGCCGCCGAGGCGCTGCGACGGGCGGTCACCGGCCGGCCGATCGAGACCGACGCCGGCCCGCTGACCGTGACGGTGAGTGTCGGGGTGTGCCCGGCCGACCCGCGCGAGATCGCCCTGGACGCCGCCCTGGGAGCCGCCGACGCGGCGCTCTACCAGGCGAAACAGGGCGGCCGTAACCGGGTGGTGCTGACTGATTCAGCACAGCCGGTGTCCTGATGCGGAAAGCGGGAGGGGGTGATCCCCCTCCCGCTTCGTGTGCACCGGGATCAGTTGCCGGTGATGCTCCAGTGCCAGGCCTCGGACGGCAGGTTGACGTAGCCGTACTTCGCGGCGTTCGCCTGCAGCCAGGTGAACGCCTTGGTCTTGCGGCTGATCGTCTTCCCGCCGGAGCTGATGTCGACGGCCAGGCCGATCTCGTGCAGGGACCGGCCGGGGATCGCGGTCGGGACCCGGCAGGACGACGACGGCGCGGTCCACACGTCCGGGCAGCCGTTGATGGTCCGGAGTTCGATCTGGCGCTCCTTGGTGCGGAACCCGCCGCCGGAGATCTGCACGCCCGCCTTGGCGGCGTCGTCGACCATCCGCTTGAACGCGAACGCCACGTTCCGGTGCACCGTCACGCCGTAGACGGAACTGGTGTCGGCGACCGTGAACGACGGCCGGACCTGGTCGACGACCGACCTGCTGACCGTCGCGGCCTGGGCGGCCAGGGCGGCGGCGGTCGGGGCGGTGCTGATCCGGGTCTGGGTCTGCTCGATCGCGGTGGTCGCGGCGACGTGGGCGGCGACGGCGGTGCCCAGTTCGGCGGCGGTGCCCTTGGCACTGGTCCGGGCGGCGGCGAGCAGGGCGGCGGCGTCGTGCAGCTTCTTGCGGCGGATGTCGCGGGTGGTGGTGGCGGTGACGACCGCCTTCTTCGCCCGGTCGACTGCCGCCTTCTTGCGGGGGCGCTGCCGGTTGACCAGCGTCAGGTCACCCTTCGCGGCTTTGAGTCTCTCCTCGGCGGCGGCCAGCCGGTCCCGGGCGTCCTGGTGGGCGACGGTGGCCGCGCTCACCGTGCGCTGGGCGGCACTGTCGGACTTGGTGGCCACGGTGACCTCGGTATGGCGTACCAGCAGGGCCTTCTTCTGGGTGGCCAGAGTGGTCCGGAGCGTGGCCATCGTGGTGTCGGCGGTGAGACTGCGGTACATCAGCGCCGACCAGTTCTTGGCGACAGCGGGGACCGCAGCCTGGGCGGCGGCCGGGACGGCGAGGACCGGCGCGGCAGTCGCGAGGGTCAGTGTGACAGCGGCGGCGAGGCGTTTGCTGAGCACTTTTCTTGTACGCTCCTCAACTCCAGTCGGCGGACGACGATCAGTCGCTCCGTAGTTGTCCGACTGTGCCGAGCCCGGGGTGCCACCCCGGGCCCGGACGAGTGCGAGCGGGTTGCGGTCAGGCCATCGACCACTTCTGGTTGGGTGTTCCGGCGCAGTCCCAGAGCTGCAGCCGGGCTCCGTTGGCGCTGTTGTTCTCGACGATGTCCACACACCGGTTGGCGGAGATGTTCACCAGGTCACCGGCTCCGGACAGGGTGAACCGCTGCACCGGGTTGCCGTTGCAGGTGACCAGCTGGATCGGGGTGCCGTTGGTGAGTGCACCACCGGCCGGGTCCATGCACTTGCCCATCGCTCGCAGGGTGCCGTCGCTCTGGAACGCCCACTTCTGCGGGGCGAGACCGTTGCAGTCGTACATCTGCAGCCGGGTTCCGTCGGCGGTGTTGCCCGAGGGGATGTCGATGCAGCGGCTGTTGAGTCTGCTCTTGATCGCCTGCCCGGTGGAGGACTCGTTCCAGGCCGACACACGCACCCAGTCGACCAGCATGGTCTGCGGGAACGAGGTGGACGCGTCCGGGCTGCCCGGCCAGTTGCCGCCGACTGCGACGTTCAGGATCAGGAAGAACGGGTGATCGAAGACCCACTGGTTGCCGCCGATCGAGGCGGGGGTGACCCGGAAGTATTCGACCCCGTCGAGCTGCCAGACGATCAGATTCGGCGACCATTCCACCGCGTACGAGTGGAAGGCGTCCCCGAGCGGCGCCCCGAGAGTCTTCCTGCCGCTGACTCCGGCGCCACCGCTGTAACCGGGGCCGTGGACCGTGCCGTACAGGTTGTTGGGTTCCTTGCCGACGTTCTCCATGATGTCGATCTCGCCGGACTGCGGCCAGCCCACACTGCCCAGGTTGTCGCCGAGCATCCAGAACGCCGGCCAGATGCCCTGGCCCTTCGGGACCTTGATGCTGGCTTCGAACCGGCCGTACCTCTGGGTGAACTTGCCCGACGTGAGGAGACGGCCGGACGTGTACTGGCAGGTCCCGTACCAGCACTGGAAGTTGCCCGGATTCTCCTTACGGGCGGTGATGGCGAGGCGGCCCTGCCCGTCCTGGCGCACGTTGTTGGTGGAGTTGGTGTAGTACTGCAGTTCGTTGTTGCCGAAGCCGCCACCGCCGATGTCGAAGTTCCACTTCGATCCGTCGACCGGGGCGCCGGACGCGCCGTTGAACTCGTCGGACCAGGTGACCGGCCCGACCGCGGCCTCCGCGGTGTCGCCACGGGAGGCCACGGTCAGGGCGCCGGTGAGGGTGGTCGCGACGACTGCCATCGCGAGCAGCATGCGTGTTCTACGCATAGGGGGATCCTCCGGGGGGAAAGGGATCGCTACCCGTAACAGTCTTTACATTTCAGCGAACTCGGTCAATGGCGACGGGTTCCGGAACCGTGGATAACAGTTTTTCTCCGGCTCCTCCCGATCCACCACGGCCGCCTTCCCCAGCAGCAGCTCACCCTGGTCCGCCGGATACCGTTCGGCGTCACCGGACAGGAACGCGGGCCGGCACCGTCACCGGCCCACCGGCCTTCCACGAGATCACGGAGTGAGGGCCCGCAGGTCTCCGCTCAGCGCCTGGGCCAGGCAGCGTGACTGATGCGGCGGCAGGGGTGGGACGGCGTCCGGCTCGAACCAGCCCACCTGCACCGACTCGTCGTCGTTGACCCGGGCCTCGCCGCCCAGTACCCGGCACAGCAGGCCGACGACCAGCCAGTGGATCTGATCCCCGTTGGGTGCCACCGACAGGTCCAGGGCCTCGACCGTCAGCACCCGTTCCACTGCCACGTCGACGCCGGTCTCCTCCCACACCTCACGGATCGCGCCGGCGGCCGGCTGCTCCCCCGGCTCCAGGCAGCCGGTGGTGAGCGCCCAGTCGCCGGTGTCCGACCGGCGGACCATCAGGACCCGGTCCTGTTCGTCCAGCACCACGGCGATCACGCCCGGTAGCGGCAACGGATCGTTTCCGATCTTGGATCTGAGCGCGAGAACGAACTCTGGAATCGGCACGGCCGTACTGTAAGGCAGTGCCGCCATGGCCGCGGCTGCCGATGGACGCGGAGCGGGAGGCGATGGTCCGGACGCTGCTCTGTTCCGAGAAGCCTCCGCGGTTCTGACCGCCTCCCGCCGCTCCTACTTGGCAGGCACCGCGCCGAGGGCCCACTCCACCGAGACCGTGGCGGTGAGCTGCTGCCGTCCGGGTTCGATCGGCACCGCCTTGTCCGCGGCCAGGTAGGCGTGGCCCCGGAACTGTTCTCCCCCGGCCGGGAAGCCGGTCGACGACTCACTGACCCGCAGCACCCGGCCGAGCGGGCGGCCGGACTCCCGGGCGTACAGCTCGGCCTTGGCACGTGCGTCGGCGAACGCCTTCCTGCGTGCCTCGGCGAGCAGTCCGGTGTCGTCACCGATGGTGAACGCGACACCGCTGAGCCGGGCGGCGTCCCCACCGGCCCGGACCGCGTCCGCGATCAGCGCACCGGCCTTGGCCAGGTTCCGGACCGTCGCGGTGATCCCCTGGTTCACGGTGTACCCGGTGATCTTGCCCTTGTCGTCGGTCTTGGTGGTGATGTCGACATTCGAGGTCTGCAGGTCGATCTTGTCGATCCCCCCGCCGACCAGGGCGTTCCGCATCTTGATGGCCGCCGCGGTGGCCCCGCTCAGAGCCGCGGCGACGGTCGGCGCGCTGCTCTCGGCCGCGAAGTCGGCGGTCAGCGTGTCCGGCTCACCGAAAACCTTCCCGACGCCGCTGACCTGCACACTCTCCCAGGCCGGATCGGCACTGACCACACCGGCGAGACCGTGTGCAGCACTGGCGGCACGGGCCGGCACTCCACCGAACAGCACACCCCCGGTCGCCAGCACGGCGATGGTGGTGGTCATCGCCACCCCGGCGAACTTACCGGCAGTCA
>DATMVU010000394.1:0-17597 GCA_035562875.1 Actinoplanes sp.
AGACCATCAACGCCGACCACAGGGCCGCGCCGCCGAGCAGAGTCGCGACGAAGGCGATCCAGTACGGCCGGCGCGCCCGCCCGTACCGTTTGGCCGCCGCCGACCGGCGCAACGCCGAGATCACACCCAGCGCGCTGAGGAAGAAGGTCCAGGCCACCACCGGCCGCCACGACGGCGCCTCCGGGCGGCCCGCCGCGTGCACCTCACCCGGGAACCGGACCAGCAACTGGCCGTGCTTGTAGACGGGGGAGTAGGCCGGGACGTCGTGCGGTGACGCCACCGGCTGCTCGACCGCCGGTGGGTTCGCCCAGGGCGGGGCGGTCGGGTACTGCCCCGGCTCCGGTGGAGTCTGGACTGTCATTGGCGACCCTCTTCCCGTACGCGGTACGACAGTGCGCGCCGTACCGCCGGGAACCATCGGCCGTGACCCGGCCGAGTTGAGGGTCAGGTGCCGTCGTCACCATCACCGGGCGGAGGTTCCACCGGTGTGGTCGGTGACGGGCTCTCCGGGGCCGGCGAACTCGGGGCCGGTGACGAGGGCGGCGGGCTCGGTGAGGACGCGGCCGGGCTCGGCGTCGCCGACGTCTTACTCGGTTTGGGGGACGGCGAGGCGGACCTGGGCCGGTCCGATGTCCGAGCCGGCTCCGGCTCGGTCTCCTCCACGGACTCCGACGGCGAGACCTCGCCGGTGGGCTCCGCGTCGGTGATCACCGGATCGACCTGCTCGGACGGGACCGTGACTCCCGGGTTCGTCGACTTCTTGGCGTCGTCGTTGTCCGACTGCATCGCGAACGCGACGCCGAGACCACCAGCGACCAGGAACAACCCGAGGATCGCGAACATCAGGGCCCGCTGCGCCCCGCTCTGCCGCGACGGTGGGGCGGAGACACTGCGCTGCACCGGCATCGCCATCGGCCGCGGTGCCGGGCTGATCGGGCGGGTCGCGCCGGACTGGTACTGATCATTCGGGTAGTTGCCGGCCGGGTACTGCCCGCTCGGGTAGCCGGCCACCGGGTACTGCCCGCTCTGGTAGTTGCCGGGCTGCTGGAACTGGCCGCTCGGGTGGTTGCCGGGGCCGTAGAACTGGGTGGTGCCGCCCTGCTGCCGGTCCGGGCTCGGGCTCACCGGGGCGACCATGGTGGTGCCGGTCAGCCGTTTCCAGTCGATCGGCCCGGCCACCGCGAACGCGGCCTCGGCGAACTCGGAGGCGCTCTGGAACCGGTCCGACGGCTGTTTCGCCATCGCCCGCGCGATCAGCTCACGAACCTCGTACGGCACGTGCTCGGGCAACGGGTCGGGCTCGTCCTCCAGATGCCGCAGGGCGACCTGGAGGGCGTTGTCACCGTCGAACGGCGGCCGGCCGGCGATGCAGTGGTAGGCCACCGCACCCAGCGCGTAGATGTCGGTGGCCGGCGTCAGGTTGCCCTTGGCGACCTGCTCGGGCGCCATGTAGAGGGCGGTGCCGACGATCGCGTTGAGACCGGTGACGCTGGTCATCGCGGTCGACCGGGCCACCCCGAAGTCGACCAGGATCACTGCGCCGGTCGGCTTGACGATCAGGTTGCCGGGCTTGACGTCGCGGTGGACGATCCCGTTCTCGTGGGCGGCGTGCAGCGCGTCGGCGGCCTGCGCCACGATCGACATGGTGTCGGCGACACTGATCGGGCCTTCTTTGACCCGGGCCGAGAGCGGCTCGCCCTCGACGAAGGCCATCACCAGATAGGCGACCTTCTCCGGGCCCTCGTAGTCGCCGTCACTCGCGTAGTCGTAGACCTCGACCACACCGGGGTGCCGGAAGGCGGCCATCATCCGGGCCTCGCCGTAGAACCGGGCGGCGAACTCCGGGTCCTCCAGCATCGCCGTCCGCAGCACCTTGACCGCTACGGTCCGGCCGAGCACCACGTCGGTGCCCCGCCACACGTCACCCATGCCGCCGGTGGCGACGCGGTCGTCCAACCGGTAGCGGTTGTCCAGGAGGCTTCCTGCACTGAGCACCAGCGGACCTTATCTGTCGGAGTTCACGGCCGCTCAACTGTACAGAGCCCGAGCCTCCTACGGGAGATCGGCGACGGTGCGCGAGCTGACCACTGAGTCAATCAGTGGTCATCGTATGTGGGAGTGACCACGACCGCTGTCTCGGCCAGCTCGGCCTCCTCCTCTTCGGCCTGCCGCTCCAGCGCAGCCCGCGCCGCGCTCGCGACCGCCCAGCCGGTGGCGACACCGATCAGCGCGACCACGGCGATCAGGCCCCAGGGGCGGGCCGGGCGCTTGCCGGACAGGGCGTCGGCGGCCGCCCCGGCCCGGGTCAGCGCCTCGTCGGTGACCGACGTCACCCGGTCCCCGGCCCGTCCGGCGGTCTCACCGGCGGCCGACCAGGCGTGTGACAGGTGCTCCCACGCCTCGTCGGCGGTCTTCTCGGCCCGGTTCTTCCGTGCGAACATCCTTGCCACCTCCGGAGCAGTGCGGTCGTCCCGGGGAAGGTTCCCCGGAGCAGGCCACGGCAAACGTCTGTTGTGGAGGCCATCACGGTTCGAAAACGATTTGACGCGCCGCAGTACTGTTGACCAGGTTCACACGAGCCACTCAGGTGGCTGACAGGTTCGGAGCCTAACCTTTCGGGCAGTTTCACCGAACCTTCCGGGGGCGGTTTGCGCTCGTCCCACCCGGGACAGGCGGCCTGTCGCTCGCGTAGTCAAGAGGAAACAGCGCCCGGATCTGCCGGGTGGGTGGAGGGAAGAGGCGTGACGCTGTCGATAACGACGTCGACGCTGGCCGATGGTGCGGTCGAGGTCTCACCGAGTGGCGAGATCGACGTCGAGAACGCGTACGAGATCCGTGAAGCAGTGCAGACCCAGCTGTCAGCCGGATGTCCCACCCGCATCGAGCTCAACATGCAACAGGTGACGTTCATCGACTCGGTGGGCATCAGCGCCCTCGTGGCGGCCTTCCAGCTCGCCGGGGTCAGTGACGTCAAGCTGGTCGTGACCCGGCCGAGCCGGTTCGCCCACCGTCAGCTCTGGGTTACCGGCCTGCTCGGCCTGTTCGGCAACCCACAGCCGTTCGAGGAGTCCGTCACCGCCTAGGCCCCGTGGGGCCGGCCGGACGACTGCGCCCCCGTGAACCCCGGCTAGATCGCCGGGGTCTGCACCCGGATCGCTCCCACGTTGATCTGCACATCGGTGTCCTCGTGGGGTGCCCGGATCGGGGTCACCACCGCGAAGTTCTCCGCGAGGGCGGCCAGGTCACTGCCGTCCTCGAGAGTCTCCTCGGCGGCCTGGACCGCGGTCCGCACATAACCGTCACCCGCCTCGGCGATGCTCATCTGCACCTGGCCGAAGCGGGCCAGGTGTGCCTGCCGCAGCCCGCGGATCCCGTCCACGTGCAGGTCCGGCACGTTCAGGTTGAAGACCGTGCCGGCCGGGGTGTGCAGCAGCGACGGGATCAACCGGACCGCCAGCTCGGCACCGCTGATCCAGTGGTGTTGTTCGTCGTCGAGAGCGTCCAGGGCCGCGATCGCGGCACCCCCGCTGGAGGCGCTGGCCGCGGCCGGGGTGAGCACGTCGAGCGAGACGGCGAGCCCGTGCAGCCCGGCGTGGGCGGCGGTCAGGCAGGCGCCGACGGTCCCGGAGTGCACCACCGCCGCTCCCGCGTTGGCGCCCCGGTTGATGCCGGAGACGACCAGGTCGGGGGCCGGGCCGAAGGCGTCACGCAGGGCCAGCAGCACGATGTAGGCGGGCGAGGCGGCCACCCCGAACGCCGGGATGTTCCGGCATCCGGTCAGTTCCCGCGGCTCGGAGATGATCTTCCCGTCCTGGACGACGGCGGTCATCGAGGCACTGGCGCCGCTCGACTCGCTCAACGGCGCGGCGACCACCACCTCGTACCCGGCGTGGGCCACCGTCCGGGCCAGCCAGCGGATGCCCGGGGACTCGATACCGTCGTCGTTGGTGATCAGGATGCGCATTCGCTGTTGATTGCCCGCTGTGGGGGTCATGATGCCTTCTCTATCGGGGTCACCCGGACCCGTTCGGTCAGGACCCGGACCGCGTCCACGTGGCCGGTCCCGAGACCGTGCCGGGTGACGTTCAGCGCCCCGGCCGCCGCACCGGTCCGGATCGCCTCCTCCATCCCGCCGCCGTGTGCCAGGGTGGCGGCGACCCCGGCGGTCATCGAGTCACCGGCCCCGCGATGCTCGGCCGGCGTGAGCCGGGGCAGCGCCACCGTGTAGATCTCCTCGTTGAACAAGGCCAGTGCCCCCATGTCGGCCCGGGAGACCAGCACCGTCTCGGCGCCGCTCTCGTGCAGCTTGACCAGCGCCTTGGTGAGGGACCCGGTGCTGCCGTCAGGGGCCTTCCCGTCGGCGATCAGCTCCTCGTGGCTGATCTTCAGCACCGAGATGCCGGCCTCCAGGACCGCGGCGAGATGATTGCTGCACAGATCCGCGATGACCTGACAGCCGTTGGCCCGCAGATCGGCCGCCAGCCGGCCGTACACCTCGGGCTTGATGACCGAAGGATGCGCCGGGCCGCTCAGGATCGCAATACCGGCCCGCAGCCCCTCGGCGAGCGTCAGGTTGTAGAGCTCGTCCAGTTCGTGCCGGGACAGCGGGTTCCCGGGACGCTCGGCGATCTGCTGGCGGCTGCCACCGCGCCGGTCGTGGACGTACCACCCGCTGCCGTGTTCGCTGTCGACCAGCCGGAGGGTCACCCCCGGAAGCCCGGCGAGCAGCGGGCTCAGCACCCGCCCCACCTCGCCACCGGCCGCCGTGCAGAGCGTCACCTGCGCGCCCAGCACGGTGATCATCCGTGTCTGCCAGATGCCCTGGCCGCCCGGATGCACGTGCAGCTCCGGTTCGTCGTGGTGTTGCTCGATGGTCACCGTCAGCTGTGGGGCCGGAGCGAAGACCATGACACGCCCGTCACTCATGTCTCGCATTGTTATCTTTTTGCGCATCCGGCGTGGCTGATCGCAAAAAGTACAGATGACGTTTATAGCCTCACCAGCTAGTAGGAGTGCACTGCCGTCCCGGACCGGCCGGTTCCAGCTGAAGCGTGGCGTGATCGATGTGGAAGTCGTCGTGCAGGGTCTCCCGCGCCGCCGACAGCACCGCCCCCAGCTCGGCCGACGGATCCAAGCCGAGATGCGCCGAGGCCACGTCCATCCCCTCGGTCAGCGTCCAGACGTGCAGATCGTGCACGTCCCGGACCCCGGGCACGGCGGCCAGCCGGTCCCGCACCTCGGCCACGTCCAGGTGCTCGGGCGCGGCCTGGACCAGGATGCGGATCGCCGACCGGCCCAGCGCGAACGTCCGCGGCAGGATCGAGCACGCGACCAGGACGGCGACGATCGGGTCCGCGTACGCCCAGCCGGTGCCCCAGATGATCAGCGCGGCCAGGATCACCCCGGCCGACCCGAGCATGTCCCCGAGCACCTCCAGGTAGGCCCCGCGCACCCCGATGTTCTCCTTCGCCCCGGACCGCAGCACCGCGAAGGCGGCCAGGTTCGCCGCCAGCCCGCCGACCGCGACCAGCAGCATCCAGCCGGCCGGCACGTGCGGCGGGTCGGAGAACCGGCGCACCGCCTGCACCAGCACGAACCCGGCCACCCCGGTGAGCAGGGCCGCGTTGGCCAGCGCGGCGAGCACCTCCAGGCGGTAGAGCCCGTAGGTGCGGCCGGATCCGGTGCCGGCCCGGTGCGCGGCGGTGATCGCGGCCAGGGTCATCCCGATCGCGAGCACGTCGGTGAACATGTGGCCCGCGTCGGACAACAGTGCCAGTGACCCGGTGGCCACCGCGGCGACGGTCTCGACCAGCATGAACACGGTCAGCAGGCCGGCCGCCCACCACAGTCGCCGTCGATGTCTCGCGCCGCCGCCGAAGAAGGCACGCGTCCCGTGGTCATGACCGGCTCCCATGCCGTCCACCTTCCGCTGGACGGTCCGGCCGCCGCCGGACTATGCGAACAATGCCATCGATCGCGCGTACGCTGAGAGATCCGTTTTGCAGAGGAAAGGAAGTTTCGTGCTTCGCCGTACCCTTGCGAACGTTCTGAGTCTCGCCACCCTGATGGTGGCAGTGACCGCTGCCCCGGCGGCCGCCGCCAAGCCGGCCGTCAACGCTCCACCGGCCGCCGCCAAGCCGGCCGTCATCGCTCTGCCGGCCGGTTTCCAGCCGGAGGGGATCGCGATCGGTGACAAGCCGTTCGCCTACTTCGGCTCCCGGGCCGACGGGGACATCTACCGCGCCGATCTGCGCACCGGAGAGGGCGCCGTGCTCAGCGAGGGGCCGGGCACCGCCTCGCTCGGCCTCAAGATCCACAAGAACCGGCTGTTCGTGGCCGGTGGCGCCGGCGGTGACGCCCGGGTGATCGACCTGCGCACCGGGGCCGTGCTGAAGTCCTACCAGCTGCGGCCGGCCGGGCCGGACACGTTCATCAACGACGTGGTGATCACCCGCGGCGCAGCCTGGTTCACCGACTCCCGCAGCGCGACGCTGTTCAAGGTGCCGCTGAGCCTGCCCGCCGCCGCGACCGAGGTGCCGCTCACCGGTGACTTCGTGCTGCAGCCCGGGGTGATCAACGCCAACGGGATCAGCGCCACCCCGGACGGGCGCGGCCTGATCATCGTGCAGTCCGGCACCGGGTTCCTGTTCCGGGTGTCCTTCACCGGCGTCACGTCCCGCATCGACCTGGGCGGCGAGACCGTGGTCAACGGCGACGGCCTGTGGCTGCGCGGCACGAACCTCTACGTGGTGCAGAACCGGCTCAACGTGATCGCCAAGGTCGCGCTGGACACCGGCCGGGTGGTCTCCCGCACCGGTGCCGCGACGTTCGACGTGCCGACCACCATCGCCGAGTACGGCAAGCGGTTCTACCTGCCGAACGCCCGGTTCACCACGACACCGACACCGGAGACCACGTACGACGCGGTCTCCGTGCCGATCCCGTAGGTCTTACGGCAGCCAGCCGGGGGCCGTGCCGACAGTGGTGAGCCGCTGCGTCGCGCGGGACAGTGCCACGTACAGGGTGCGGACCCCGGCCGGGTCGGTCGCGATCTGGGCCGGCTCGACCAGGATCACCGCGTCGTACTCCATGCCCTTGGCCTCCAGTGCGGTGACCACCTGGACCCGCTCCGGCAGCCCGGCCACCCAGCCGGCCACCTCGGCCTGCCGGGGCACCGGCATGATCACGCCGATCGTGCCGTCCACCTCGGCGAGCTGCTTCTCGGTCAGGTCCCGGACCGTCGCCGGCAGGGCCGGCACCCCGGTCACCACGTCGGCGGGGACCACACCGGTGCTGCGGACCGCGGAGGGCAGCGGCAGATCGGGCATGATCGTCCGGATCACCCGGGCGGCCACCTCGAAGATCTCCGACGAGTTCCGGTAGTTGGTGGTCAGCGCGTAACTGTTGCGTTTGCGGGTGCCCAGCGCCTTCTCCCGGGCCCGGTCCAGCTCGTCCGGGTCACCGGACCAGGCGGTCTGCGCCGGGTCGCCGACGATCGTCCAGGAGGCGTACGAACCCCGCCGGCCGACCATCCGCCACTGCATCGGCGACACGTCCTGCGACTCGTCGACGACGATGTGGGCGTACTCCCGGTAGTCCTCCTCGCGCTGCAGGTGCTGGGTGCGCTGGGCGGCCTGCCGATCGGCGAAGGTGCTGACCTCCTGGATCCCGTCCCGGACGTGGAACGGGTTCTTCGACTTCTTCTGCGGCTTGCGGGGCCGGCCCATCATCTCGTCCAGCTCGTCCAGCAGCGCCACGTCGGCGATCGTCGGTCCCTGCGCGTCCAGGCCGTCGAAGGAGCCCTGCAGCGTCTCGATCTCGTCGCGGGACAGCACCCCGTTGGCGTACGCCCGCAGGCGTCTGGGGTCGGCCAGCCAGCGCAGCACCCGCATCGGGGTGAACCGCGGCCACCACGCCTTCAGGAACTCCCGGAAGTCGTTGCGGTCGGCGAGTTCCGACTCGAACTCCCGCTTCTCCGGCAGGCCGCTGGGTTTCGCCTCCCGGGCCTGCGCCCACAACGCGTCGAAGACCCGGTCGAAGCCCTGCCCGCGGACCTCGTTGCGGCGGGCCCCGCGCTGCAGCACCCGGCGCCGGATCTGCTCCAGGTCCTGGGCGTTCAGCCGGAGCAGGGTGCCCCGGTAGAGCAGCTTCAGCTCGGTCGGTGCACCCGGCACCACGTCGTGCGAGGCCCGTTCCAGGACCCGGCGCATCCGCAGCGAGCCCTTGATCGACGCGACCGGGCCGGAGTCGACCCGGGTGGCGTCCCAGCCGGGCATCAGCGAACCGAGCGACCGCAGGGTGGCGGTGTCCTCGCCCAGCGACGGCAGGACCGCCGCGATGTATTCCACGAAGACGCCGGACGGGCCGATCACCAGGACGCCGCCGCCGGCGAACCGGGAACGGTCGGAGTAGAGCAGGTAGGCCGCGCGGTGCAGGGCCACGGCGGTCTTGCCGGTCCCCGGTCCGCCGGTGACGATCGTCACGCCGCCGGCAGGGGAGCGGATCGCGTCGTCCTGCTCCTTCTGGATGGTGGAGACGATGTCGCGCATCCCCTTGCCGGTCGCCTTGGCCAGGCTGGCCAGCAGGGCGCCGTCACCGACGACCCGCATGCCCTCCGGTGCCGCCTCCGGGTCGAGCAGGTCGTCCTCGATGCCGGTGACCTTCTCCCGGCTCGACTGGATCATCCGGCGGCGGATCACGCCGAGTGGCTCGGCCGGGGTGGCCCGGTAGAACGCGGCGGCTGCCGGGGCCCGCCAGTCCACGACCAGGGGCTTCGACGCGTCGTCGCGGATACCCATCCGGCCGACGTAGTGGGTGGCCCCGTCGAGCTGGTCGAGGCGGCCGAAGACCAGGCCTTCGTACTCGGTGTCCAGGGCATGGCGCCGGCGGGCCGCGTGGAAGACCATCGCATCGCGTTCCACCAGGGCCCCGAAGGTGCCCACGCCGGCGAGCCGATAGCCCTCCTTCTCGGCGCGTGACGCATCCTTGCGCAGCTCGGCGAGACGGGTGTAGACCCGGTCCACGTGCTGCTGCTCGACCGCGATCTCCTGCTGAAGGACGGTGGTGTCGCTCAAGTCCGTTGCTCTCCCTCTCATGGCGCACCACCAGTCGCACGAATGCGCTCGTGCGAAGGGGGCAATCGAACTTACTCCTGCCCGGACACCCGAGTCGAACCCACCCGGACGTGCGAACTTCCCAGGGTCGTCCGCGAATCACCGCGAGGTGTGCATTTCCCCGGAAAACGAAACGACTACGCGGCCTTCCGGCAGCGGGTGCCGTCCGTGATCGGGCGCCGGGCCCGCTTCGCCTGCCGGGCCGTCCGCCGGACCACGGTCAGCAGTGCCGCAGACACCGCCTCCGGCTGTTCCAGCGGCAGCATGTGCCCGGCACCGGGCACCACGGTCAGCTCGGCACACGGCAGGGCCCGTGCGATCGACTCGGCGCACGCCGGCGGGGTCAGCCGGTCCTTCCCGCCGACCAGCACCGCGGCCGGCATGTCCGCGAGCGCGGCCAGGGTCTCCAGGCGCCGCTGGGTGCCGATCGAACCGCGGAAGCCGCCGATCGACCGCAACGGGGCCCGGCCCAGGGCGCGCATGGTCAGCGTCATCGCCTCGTCGCCGCAGTCGTCGCCGAACAGCAGCCAGCGCACGGCCGGGCGCAGCACGGGCAGCACCATCCGGTGCGGGCACCAGGCCCCGGAGCGGGCCAGCAGGCCGGCACCGAAGGTCTCGCCCAGGCGCAGCACGTTCGCCAGTTGCGGGGGCAGTCCGTACCGGGTGTGGGTGTGGCCTTCGGCGGTGGTCGACACCAGCAGGAGGCCGGCCACCCGGGAGGTGAACTCGTCCGGGTGGCGGTGGGCGTACTCCATGATCGTCATGCCGCCCATCGAGTGTCCGGCCAGCACGATCGGGCCGGTGGGTGCGTACTGCCGGATCACCGCTGCCATGTCGTCGCCGAGCTGCGCGAGGGTGGCCGAGGAGAGGTCGGTGGCGCTCGACCGGCCGTGGCCCCGGGTGTCGTAGGTGATCACCCGTGGCGCCTTGCGGCCCATCCCGGCGAGTGCTTCGACCTGATGCCGCCAGGTTCGCCGGTCCTGGCACCAGCCGTGCGACAGGACCACCGTCACCGGGGCGTTCTCGGGTCCGGAGACGGAGACGTGCAGGCGCACGCCGTCAGCGAGCGTGATCATGGGTACCTCCGTGCGGGTCACGGTCCCCGCAGTACCCGCGGGTAATAAGCATCACTCCCGCCGGTTGATATTTCCAGCATGTTTCCGGTACGAATTCCGGGACAGTGAGTTAGCTCGCAGTCACCTCATCGGACGCCTCCGGCAGTGAAAATGTCCTCCATGACGGCTACTCGCGACGCCCAGGTCAGCACCCCCGCAGCCGCCTTGAGTGAGCTCATCGCGGGTAACAAACGTTTCGTATACGGCAGTCCCCGCTACGGGCACGATGTCGCCCAGGCGGCCGCCACCGCGAACACCCAGAAGCCGCACTCACTGGTGCTCGGCTGCATCGACTCCAGAGTGCCCCTGGAGGCCATCTTCGACCAGTCCTTCGGAGCCATCTGTGTGGCCCGCTCCGGCGCGCACGTGCTGGACCGGTCCCTGATCGGCTCGATCAACTTCGCGGTGGCCGAGCTGAGCGTCTCGCTGGTCCTGGTGGTCGGCCACAAACGCTGCGGGGCGGTGACCGCGACGGTGGAGGCGCTGCGCGCCGGTGCCACCGTCGGCGGTGACGTGGGCTACGTCGGCTACCTGGTCGACGAGCTGGCCCCGGCGGTCCGGGCGGTGGGCCTCGACGAGGAGGACGCCACCGAGAAGGCGATCCGGGTCAACGTGGAGCGCACCGTCGAGCGGCTGCGCAACGTGCCGGGCCTGTCCGAGGAGATCGAAGCCGGCCGGGTGAACGTGGTCGGCGCCGTCTACGACCTGGACAGCGGCTGGGTCGAGTTCCTGGCCTGACCATGAGAAAAGAGGCGCTGTCCCCGCGGGGACAGCGCCTCTTTTCCTGATGACGAGGATCAGCCCTCGAAGACGCCCGCGTCCACGAGGCGCTTCTCGGTGTTGTCCCACCCGTGCTCCGGGTTGGTGCTGTGCAGGTTGTTCAGCTCGGTGCGGATCTTGGCACCGTGGCCGGCGGCTGCCAGCACCCGGATCTCCTCGACGAAAGCGTCCGAGGTGGTGCTGAGGTGGGCGGTCTTGCCGTTGGTCAGGTTGCGCACGTACGCGTAGGTGCCGTTGGCGAGCGGGATGAGGTACTTGTACTCACCGAGCACGCTGAGGGCTCCACCGCTGCCCTGTCCGGCGCGGACTGATGCGCGGGCGGTCTTTGAAGTGTTGCTCGCCACGGCGGTACTCCTTGAAGGAAAGCTGAGAAGAGTAGAAAAAAGGCCGTGGCAACTCTACACGACGGCGGGTCAACCATACCGTCGGAGCAGGTAACGGCGTTGGGCAGGGTATGCCACTACGGCGGGCCCCATAGTCGATGTTGCGGATTCTCTGGCGCACCATCCGTACCAACCGGCATCATGGGACACGATCAACCGCGGTCGAGGTCGTAGGGGAAGACGCACCTCGGTCTCCGGGAGGTCACCGTGCCAACGTGTGGCGTCGTATACGTCCACTCGACCCCACTCGCCGTGTGCCAGCATGTCGAGTGGGCGATCGCGCGCGTCCTTACCGCGCCGGTCAAACTGCAATGGACCGTGCAACCGGTCGATCCCAGCGTGCGCCGAGCGGAGTGCAGCTGGACCGGCCGGGCCGGGACTGGCGCCGAGCTCGCTGCTGCCCTGCGACAGTGGCCCATGATCAGGTTCGAGGTCACCGAGGAGCCCAGCCCGGGCGTCGACGGGGAACGGTTCATGCACGTTCCCGGTCGCGGGTTGTTCCACGGGGTCATGGGCGCGTCGGGTGACATCCAGATCGGCGAGGACCGGCTGCGCGCCATCATGTCCTCGGCCCGGGCGCCCGAGGCGCTGTCGCATGCGCTGGAGAAGGCGCTCGGCACCGCCTGGGACGTCGAACTGGAGCCGTTCCGCTATGCGGGTGACGGTGCTCCGGTGACGCTACTCACCCGGGTCGGCTGACAAATCCCCCCGAGGGGGCTGAGTAGCGACGTTTGCCGTGTACTGGTTCGATGGCGATCGTGAGAAACCTGCAGCGCGCGCTGGCCGTACCCCTGGTTCTGCTCCTCGGGGGTTGCGGCGACGACCCGGCACCGGCGCCGACCGCGCCGAGTGCCGCGGCACCGGCGCCCGCGACCACCGCGGCCAGCGCACCGGCCGCCGCCGCGGACAGCACCGATCCGGCGACCCGGGCCGCCCAGATCGTGGCCCGGCTCAGCGACGAGGACCTGGCCGGACAGGTCCTGATGCCGTACGCCTACGGCAGTTCCGCGACCCAGGTCGACGAGGACAACGCCAAGGCCAACCAGGGCCTCGCGGGGGTGAACACGCCGGCCGAGATGGTCACCAAATACAAGCTCGGCGGCATGATCCTGGTCGGGTTCACCGTCGACGACCCGACCAGCAAGACCAACCCGACCACCAACGTGGAGAACCCGAAGCAGGTCCGCGCGCTCACCACCGGCCTGCATGACGCGTCGCGGAAGCTGCCCGCCGCCGCCCCGCTGATGATCGGCATGGACCAGGAGTACGGCATCGTCACCCGGGTCACCGAGGGCGTCACCATGCTGCCGGCCGCGATGGCGTTCGGCGCCGCCCGCCAGCCCGCGCTCACCGAGGCCGCGTGGAGGTCCGCCGGTGCGGAACTCGCCGCGATGGGCGTCACCGTCGACTTCGCGCCGGTCGCTGACACCCTCAACACCCGCGGCGGCGGAGTGATCGGCTCCCGCTCGTTCGGCAGCGACCCTAAGGTCAACGCCGAGCAGGTCGCGGCAGCCGTCCGAGGGCTGCAGGAGGCCGGTGTGGCCGCCGCGATCAAGCACTTCCCGGGGCACGGCCACACCACCGCGGACAGCCACGACGAGCTGCCGGTGATCGGCCAGAACCGGAAGACCTGGGAGAGCCAGGACCTGCCGCCGTTCCAGGCGGGCGTGAAAGCCGGCGCGGGCCTGGTGATGTCCGGCCACCTCAACCTGCAGTCGGTGGACAAGGGGGTGCCCGCCACCTTCTCCAAGAAGATCATGACCGACGTGCTGCGCGGGCAGCTCAAGTTCACCGGCGTGGCGGTCACCGACGCGATGAACATGGCACCCGCCAAGAAGTGGCCGTCCGGCGAAGCCGCCGTCCGCGCCCTCAACGCCGGCAACGACATGCTCCTGATGCCGCCGGACATCGGCGCCGCCCGCGACGGCATCCTCGCCGGGCTCAAGGACGGCTCGCTGAAACGGGACCGCCTCACCGAGGCCGTCACCCGGATCCTGACGCTGAAGTTCACCACAGCGCAAACCCCGCAGCCGGAACTCTCCGTGGTCGGCTCCGAGGCGAACACACAGGCTGTCACCGCCCTCAACGCCGCTGCCGTGACCGTCTTCCGCGGTGCGTGCAACGGTGCCCTCGTCACCGGCCCGGTCTCGGTCACCGCCCCCGCCAGCCGTGAGGTCGCCCGGGTCAACCTGATCAAGGCACTGGAGGCGCAGGGAGTCCAGGTCCAGGCGGCCGGAGGCTCGGTCGTCCGGCTCGTCGGCTACGGCGACGAACGTGTCGACCTGGACGACTCGGCCGCCGTCACGGTCATGATGGACTCGCCCGGACTGCTCGCCCAGTCCTCGTCGCCGACCCTGATCGCGACCTACTCCTCCAGCAAGCTGTCACTCACCGCCTTGGCCGCCGTCATCGCGGGCAAGGCGAAGGCGTCCGGCCGGTCACCCATCGCGGTCGGCAACCTGCCCCGGAGTGCCTGCGCCAAATAACCCCTTCTCCGGTACGAGTGGGCCCGGCCCCGTGGCTACCCGCGAGGCCGGCGGGACCCCGGGCCGCCCCGCGACTGCCGGGCCGAATGCGGTGGTCCCGGCCGAGATGGTCCCGAGAAGACAGACGCCCGGCTCTCGCACAGAGAGCCGGGCGAAGTCATCCTGCTGATGCGCTACGCGCTCCGGCCCCAGGTCACCACGGAGGAGTGGGTGGGGTGGAGCGCGCCCCAGGTCATCACGCGGAGCCGTGCCGGGACGATTTCCCGAGTCGTCCCGGCACGGTGGTTCCGCAGTGCCCCGGAATCAGGGCTGGGTGAAGATCAGCGCCACGTTGTGGCCGCCGAAGCCGAACGAGTTGTTCATCGCCGCCCGCAGTTCGGCGGGCCGCGCCTTGTGCGCCGCGACCTCGAGGTCGAGACGGTCGTCCGGGTCGTCCAGGTTGATGGTCGGGGGGATGACACCGTCCCGGAGGGCCAGGACGGTGGCGATCGACTCGAGCGCGCCGGCCGCGCCGAGCAGGTGACCGGACATCGACTTGGTCGAGGTCAGGATCGGGTGACCACCGATGGCCTCCCGGATGCCCTTGATCTCGCCCATGTCGCCGACCGGGGTCGAGGTGGCGTGCGCGTTCACGTGCTGGATGTCGGCACCGGTCAGACCGGCGTCCCGGATCGCCATCGTCATGGCGCGGATACCGCCCCGGCATTCCGGGTCGGGCTGGACGATGTCGAAACCGTCGGAGGTGATGCCTGCGCCGGCGAGACGCGCGTAGATCCGGGCGCCACGGGCGGCGGCGTGGTCGGCCCGCTCCAGGACGAGCGTGCCTGCACCCTCACCGAGGACGAAGCCGTCCCGGTTCTTGTCCCACGGGCGGGAGGCCCGCTCCGGGTCGTCGTTGCGGGTCGACATGGCCCGCATCGAGGCGAAACCGGCGATCGGCAGCGGGTGCACCACTGCCTCGGTGCTGCCGGCCACGACCACGTCGGCCCGGCCGAGCCGGATCAGGTCGAGGGCGAGCGCGACGGCTTCGGCGCCGGTGGCACAGGCGCTGGCCATGGCGCGGACGCCGGCCTTGGCGCCGAGTTCCAGGCCGATGTACGCGGCGGGGCCGTTCGGCATCAGCATCGGCACCGTGTGCGGGCTGACCCGCCGCGGTCCCGACTTCTCCAGGATCTCGTTCTGGCCGAGGGTGGTGAGCACCCCGCCGATGCCGGTGCCGTAGCTGACGGCGAGCCGTTCCGGGTCGAACGAGCCCTCGGTGAAACCGGCGTCGGCCCAGGCCTCCCGGGCCGCGATGATTCCCATCGCCTCGGCCCGGTCCATCCGGCGCAGCTTGACCCGGTCGATGATCTCGGACGGGTCGACCTTGAGCTGGGCGGCGATCCGGACCGGCAGGTCACCGGCCCACTCCTGGGTGAGTGGACTCACCCCGGAGCGTCCGGCGAGCATGGCGTCCCAGGTGGACGCGACGTCCCCGCCGAGCGGGGTCGTCGCGCCGAGCCCGGTGACGACGACGTCTACGTTGCTCATGTCAGTGGTTCGCCTCGATGTAGTTGACCGCGTCGCCGACGGTCTTCAGGTTCTGCACCTCGTTGTCCGGGATCTTGACGCCGAACTTCTCCTCGGCGGCCACCACGACCTCGACCATGGACAGCGAGTCGACGTCCAGGTCGTCGGTGAAGGACTTCTCCTCGGCGACGTCGTCCGGGTTCACCCCGGCGACCTCCTCGAGGATTTCTCCGAGGCCGGAGGTGATCTCTGCGCGAGTAGCCATTGTGGGAATCTCTCTCTAGATGGTGGTGCGGATTGTCGTCAGCCGGTCGCCGCTGCTCAGGGGCAGCGGATGACCTGGCCGGCGTAGGTGAGGCCGCCGCCGAAGCCGAAGAGCAGCACCGGCGCCCCGGAGGGCACCTCGCGACGCTCGATCAGCTTGGACAGGGCCAGGGGGATGCTCGCCGCGGACGTGTTGCCCGACTCGACGAGGTCCTTGGCGACGACCGCGTCCGGGCTCAGGCCGAGCCGTTTCACGATGCCGTCGATGATCCGGGTGTTGGCCTGGTGCGGGACGAAGGCGGCCAGTTCGGACGGCTCGACGCCGGCCCGCTTGCAGACCTCGGCCGCGAACGGTGCCAGCGCGGTGGTGGCCCAGCGGAACACCGCCTGACCGTTCTGCTTGATGTACGGCTGCCAGCCGGCGATGGTCAGGGCGTCGCCCTTGTCCGGGGTGGAACCCCACAGCACCGGGCCGATCTGCGCCTCCTCGCCCTCGGCGACGGCGCTGACCACAGCGGCACCGGCACCGTCGGCGAAGAGCACGGCGGTGGTGCGGTCGGACCAGTCGACCACGTCGGAGAGCTTCTCCGCGCCGATCACCAGGGCGTTGCGGGAGGCGCCGGCCTTGATCGCGTGGTCGACGGTGCCGAGCGCGTAGGAGAAGCCGGAGCAGGCGGTGTTCAGGTCGAACGTGGCCGGGGCGGCGATGCCGAGCCGGGCCGCGACGGTGGTGGCCACGTTGGGACAGCGGTCGACAGCGGAGCAGGTCGCGACGACGACCATGTCGATGTCGGCGGCGGCGATGCCGGAGGTGGCGAGCGCCTTCTCGGCGGCGATGACGGCCATGTCGGCGACCGACTCACTGTCGGCGATCCGCCGCTCGGCGATGCCGACCCGGTCACGGATCCACGAGTCGTTGGTGTCCAGGTTGTTGGCGAGGTCATCGTTGGTGACCACACGCGAGGGCTGATAGTGGCCCATCGCGACGATGCGGGAACCCGCGGTCATCGTGTCTCTCCTTGGGTGCGGGCGATCAGGTCGCGGGCGGCGGGCAGGTCGTCGGGCGTGTTCAGGGTGACGATCTCGGGCACCGCGGCGCCGCTCGTCTTGAACTCCCGCTTGATCAGGCCGGCGAGGGTACCCGCGGGGGGCAGTTCGATGATGCCGGTGACGCCGAGGGCTTTGAGGGTGTTCATGCACAGGTCCCAGCGGACCGGGGCGGTGACCTGGCGGACCAGACGGCTCAGCATCTCCGCGCCGTCGGTGACGGCGGTGCCGTCCAGGTTCGACAGCAGGGTGCGGGCCGGATCCTGCACGGTGACGCCGGCCGCCACGGCGGCGAGCGCGGTCTCGGCCGGGGCCATGAACGGGGTGTGGAACGCGCCGGCCACCGAGAGTGCGATGACCCGGGCCTTGGCCGGGGGCGCGGCGGCGAAGTCGGCGAGTGCGGACAGTGCACCGGCGGCGACGATCTGCCCGGCACCGTTGCGGTTGGCCGCGAACAGCCCGTGCTTCTCGATGGTGGCGACCACCTCGTCCGGGTCACCACCGAGGACAGCGCTCATGCCCGTCGGTTCGAGGGCGCAGGCGGCGGCCATCTCCCGGCCGCGGACTCCGGCGAGGGTGATCGCGGTGCCGGCCGGCAGGACTCCGGCGACGGCGGCCGCCCCCAGTTCACCGACGCTGTGCCCGGCGACGACCCCGGCCCCGTCGACTGGCAGCTGCTCGGCGGCGAGCAGAGCGGCGGCCACCAGCAGCGGCTGGGTCCGGGCGGTGTCCTTGATCTCCTCGGCGTCGGCACGGGTGCCGAGATGGGTCAGGTCGACGCCGGCGAGGGCGGACCACTCGGTGAGTCGGTCCTCGGTACCGGGGAGGTCGAGCCAGGAGGTCAGGAAGCCGGGCTTCTGGGAGCCCTGGCCGGGCGAGAGTACGGCGAGCACGTCGTCG
>DATMVU010000395.1:0-5853 GCA_035562875.1 Actinoplanes sp.
GCGTGACCTGCCGGAACTCCTCGCCGGCATCACCCGACTCCTGGTTGAAGACGAGCGCGCCGCGCTGCTCGTCGACCGCCCAGAACGCGCCGTACGCCCAGCCGAACTCCCGCCGGATGGTGTCCAGGGCCTCCCGGATCGCATCGGTCTCCCGAACCGCCGCCGACACGTGCTGCAGCACCGCGTTGACGGCGGCCAGGTCGGCTGACGCCGACGCCTGCCGCTCACTCTCGGTCACCCGCTCCATCGCCTGCGACACCAGCAGCCCGACACTGCGCAGCGTTTCCAGGCGCTGCTCGGACGGCGTCACCTCACCCGACTCGCCGGTCGCGAAGAAGTCCATCGTGCCGACCACCCGGTCACCGTCGAAGAGCGGGAAGCAGACGCCGCTCTTCACCCCGACCCGGGTCGCGACCGGGGCCCGTACACAGTCCTTGACCTGCCCGATGTCCGGCACGAAAACCAGGTCGCGGGTGCGCCAGGCCCGCCCGGACAGGCCGACCCCCTCGGCGAACGACGCCTTCAGGGTGACCTCGCGGAACTCCGGCCCGGCGTCCCCGGACTCGACGGCGAACTTCAGCACCCGGGCGTCCGGGTCGATCCGCCAGTACGAGCCGTACGCCCAGCCGAACGACTGCCGGACCGCGTCCAGGGCTGCCTGCGCGGCGGCGGCGGTGCTGGCCGCCCCGCGCAGCGCCCGCACCACGGTGATCACCGCGGACGTGTTCTGCCGCGCCTCGGCGGCCTCGTCCGCGAACGCCTGCATGGCGTTGTTGCGCCCGGTGTTCCAGCCCATCGGTTCCGTCCCTTACCTACGGGCGGCCCGACCCTCACCGCTCCCACCTGACGATTCGGCCCGCCAGTGGCGGAAATGAACTGAGGTGACCCATTTGCACCCGGTCCGCTCCGGATCTTTCTGTGGCAGACTCTCGGGACCACCGGATCGGCGAGGGGACGGTTGATGACGGCGATCGATCAGCCCGCACCCGCCCGTGCCCATCTCCTCCCGGCCCGGCTCGCCGCCCTGACCGGAGTCGCCGGGATCGCCGTGCACCTGGCCCTGGCCGGTGCGCACGCCGGGCACGCCCCGGTCATCCTGGCCGCCCTCGGCGCGCTCGCCCTGGTCTGCGTGCCGTGCGGGGTCTCGCTCTGGCGCCGCCCCGGCGACCGGGCGTCCTGGCTGACACTGCTGGCACTCAGCGGGATCATGATGCTGCTGCACCTCGGCATGAACCCGGAGGGCCCGATGCTGGCGGTGGTCCTGGCGGTCCCGGCCCTGCAGGCCGTGCTGGGCGCCGTCGCCTTCCTCCAGCGGTACGGGTACCGATAGCATCCGTATCCATGAATGTGACACCGTTCCGTTCTTGGAAACGCGCGCTGGCGGTCCTGTCTGCCGCGGCCCTCGCCGCCGGGCTGTCCGCCACCCCGGCCCAGGCGGTGGTCCGCGCCGGCACCTTCACCACCACGATCAACGGTGACAGCGCCGACGTCTACTACCCGGCCACCGGCCGCCGCCTGCCGGTCGCGCTCCTGCTCCAGGGCGCCAACGTCGACAAGGCCCACTACCGGTCGTACGCCACCACCCTCGCGTCGTACGGCTTCGTAGTCGCCGTCCCCAACCACAACCGCACCATCCTCGGCACCGGCGGCCTGTTCCCCGAAGGTGCCCAGGCCGGCTGGACCGTCGACTGGGCGGTGGCCCAGGACGACGACCCGGCGTCCCCGCTGTACCGGCGCGTCGACGAGAACACCCTGTTCCTGACCGGCCACTCGTTCGGTGCCGCGGCGGCTCTCGCCCTCAGCGCCGGCACCTGCACCTTCCCGTTCTGCCCCGCCCCCGTCACCACCCCCACGGCTCTGAAGGCGGTGGCCACCTACGGCGGCAACAACGTCAACGGCGACACCCCGATCCCGGTCGCCAACACCGTCCCGGTCGCCTACGTCCAGGGCCTGACCGACGGTGTGGCCACCCCCGCCGAGGGCCGCGCCACCTACGACGTGACGTCCGGAACCCCGAAGGCGTACATCGCCCTGACCGGCGCCAACCACTACGGCATCACCGACGTGCAGAACCCGCCCGGCGCGGCCCCCGACGCGTCCGTCCAGACCCTGCCCCAGCACACCGGCATCGAGACCACGGCCCGCTGGTCGGCCCGCTGGTTCCAGGCCCGACTCGGTGATCCGCGGGCCAGGGCCTACGTCTACTCGGTCGGCGACCTCCTCGACCCGTTCGTCACCGTCACCACCGTCCGCTGAACCGCCCTACCGCCGAGCCACCTACGACGTGGTTCCGGCATCGCCCGGGATGTCACCGCCGTCCCGGGCCGAGCCGGGTCTCGATGTCCTCGGCCACCTCGGCCAGGACCGCGGGCGGTCGCGGGCCGAGGTAGTCACTGAGCCGGCCGACCACCAGGCAGGGGATGATCTCGTACGTCTTCTCGCCCTGGAACACCCGCAGGAACCAGCGGCGACCGCCGCCGGCCAGCTCCAAGCCGGTGATCTCGCCGAGCGGGATCCGGTAGCTCCGGGTGATCCAGTACTGGGTGACCGCCTCGTCGTCGACGACTGTGCGCATGCGAAAGCTCCCGAGCGGGAACAGAGCGCACACCACCACCAGGAACAGGCCGGCGATCGCCTTGGTGACGGTGTCGGCGGCCGGTTCCCGGATCACCGCCGCGACGATCGAGACCGCGGCTGCGGCGAGCAGCAGCAGGAAGCACGTGCACCAGCCCAGCCAGGGCAGATATCGATGGGTACGAGAAGGCATCCGGTCATCGTGCCGGAACGTGTCACGCTTGACCCCACCCACCCTTGCGGAGGAATCATGACCGACGCGAGTTTCGCCAGACCGCGGGCCGAGATCTTCGAGCACGCCGGCGCCACGATCGAACTTGTCGACGTGGCCACTCTGCTCGCCGCGGCCCGGGCCAACCCGGTGGAGCCGTTGCGCCGGGCCGAGTGGCCGGCCCCGGTGCACCGGGTGGACCTGACCGTGGACGGCACCGGTGGGGCCGGGCACGTCTTCACCGCGCGGATCACCACCATGCCCAGTGCCACCGCCACCCGCCGGATGATGCGCGGCTTCGTTCTCAACATCGACCCGCTCGGGCCCCTGCTGGCGCGGCGGATCGCCGAGGGGGACCAGGTCGTGACCCGCCTGGTCGACGGGGTGGGGATCGCGGCTGCGGCGGCGTACCGGAAATTGGGTCTGGAGAAACCGGTGGAACCGTCGCTGCTCGCCGACGCGTCAGCCGGCATCGAGGCGACCGTCAGCTTCGACGGCACCGTCGCCGTGGTCGAGTCGCGGGTTCCCCGGGACGAGGTGGGGCCGGCCCATCTGCGGGCGTTCATCGTGCTGATGCTGCAGGCGGTCACCGAGTTCGCCGGGCCGGATTCGCTGGCCGGCCGCCGTTTCACGGTGAGCCGCGACAATCTGCCGCGCACCCCGGCGACCGCCCAGGACGTCACTCTCGACATGGTCGGCGGGCTGGCCGACGTGGTGGCCGAACTGCGGCAGATCGCCGTCTCGTTCCGGCATCCGGAGGTGATGGCCCGCTGGGGGGCGCGACGGCCGCAGGGCATTCTGATGTACGGGCCGCCCGGCACCGGGAAGACGATGCTGTCGCGGGCGCTCGCCAACGAGATCGGCGCCGATTTCCGGGAGGTCCGCACCCCGGAGATCCTCGACAAGTGGCTCGGCGGGTCGGAGAAGAACCTCAAGGAGATCTTCCGGTCGGCCCGCCGCTACCGGACGCCGACGCTGATCCTGTTCGACGAGTTCGACTCGATCGTCAGCTACGCCGGCGGGGGCGGGGACGCCGCCAGTCAGGCGCTGAACGCGGTCGCCGGGATCTTCAAGCAGGAGATGAACGACCTGATCGAGGAGAACCCGAACGTCATCATCGTGGCCACCACGAACTTCCCGCAGCGGGTCGACGAGTCGCTGATCAGATCCGGACGCTTCGACGTGAAGATCAGTGTGCCGCGGCCGGACGGCACCACCCGGGCGGAGATCTTCCGGAAGATGATCCGCGGGCTGATCAACGCGCACGAGCAGCCGGGGTTCCGGATGTTCGCCGACGACCTGGATCCGGCGGCGCTCGGCATCGCCAGCGGCGGGATGACCGGGGCGGACATCAAGGAGGTGCTGCGGCGGGTGCAGTTGGCCAAGGCGATGCAGGAGGCGCGCGGGGGAGAGGCCGGCCCGATCACCCAGCAGGAACTGATCACCGCCATCGAGGGCCTTCGCGGTACGAGCTGACTGTCTAGAGTGATCGCATGCCGAGCATCGAGTTTCCGGGTCAGCCAGCCGCGAACGGGTACAGCCACGTGGCGGTCGTCGCACCGGGCAGCCGGCTGATCCACACATCCGGGCAGGTCGCGATCGACGCCGGCGGCACGATCCCGGAGAGCCTGGAGGAGCAGACCCGCCTGGTCTTCCGGAACCTGGAGACCGTGCTGGTCTCGGCCGGAGCCGGCTGGGGTGACGTGGTTAAACTGACCTACTTCGTGACGGGTGTCGACGACCTGCCGGTGGTGCGGTCGGTCCGCGACGAGTTCGTGGACGTGACCCGCCCGCCGGCCAGTTCCCTGGTGCAGGTGGCCGGCCTGTTCCGCCCCGGTCTGCTGATCGAGGTCGAGGCGATAGCGGCCGTCCCGGCATGACAGTGGAGATGCGGTTCACCAAGTGGGGTGGGCGCCGGCACTGGGTCTACCGCCTGGAGGAGCTGGGCGAGGACGAGCACGGCCAGTGGTTCGCCGGCCGGACCGGGACCGTCATGCGTCGCGGTGAGGAGCCGCCGGTGATGTATCCGCACGACTTCGTCAACCTCGTCCCGGCCGCCGGCCTGTGGATCGCCACGTTCAGCGCGGTCGGGCCGGGTGACCGGATCGCCGTCTACATCGACGTCACCACCCGCCCGTGGATCGACGGCGAGGCGATCCACGCCGTCGACCTGGACCTGGACGTGATCCGGCAGGAGGACGGCGAGGTCCGGGTCCTCGACGAGGACGAGTTCGCCGACCACCAGGTGCTGTACGGCTACCCGCCGGAGGTGGTCGAACAGGCCCGGGCCACCACCGACGACCTGGTGGCCCGGCTGTCCGCCGGTGTCCAGCCGTTCGAGTCGGCGGCCCGGAACCACCTCACCGCCTTCGCCGGCGGCTGACTCGTCAGACGTCCCTGCGGTGCAGCGTCAGGAAAGCGGCCGCCAGCAGCGCCGCCGTGGTCGTGGCCAGCACCGCGAACCCTGCCCACGGCGGCAGCAGGGCCGGATCCCCGACGGTGGCGGTCATCCGCAGGCCCGCTGTGGACGGCCAGTACCGCATCGTCCACCGGGCGAGTCCCTCCGGCAGGGCGGTGATGAAGACCGGGACGATCAGCAGAGCCCCGGTCAGGATCGACAGTCCGGCCGCGGTGGACCGGGTCAGCACCCCCAGCGCCAGGCCGATCAGCGCGGCAGCGGTCAGGTAGAACGCGGCCCCGAAGATCGCCCGCAGGACACCCGGGCCGGTCAGCGGCACCGTCGGGGCGCCCTGGGCGAGCAGCACCGGCCGGGCCGTCAGGAAAGCGGTGAACGCCGCCGCCGTCCCGGCCGCAGCGACGGTCAGGGACACCGTGACGATCTTCGCGGCCAGCACCCGGCCCCGGCGCGGGACCGCGGCCAGCGTCGACCGGAGGGTGCCCGAAGCGGTCTCGGAGGTGATCACCAGCAGACCGAGGGCGCCCGCGACCACCTGGGCCGTCAGGATCCCGGACAGGCTCACCTGGGCCGGGTCGAAGACACCGCCGTCCCACTGGCGGGCCTGCGCGAAGGCCATCAGCCCGGCGAACACCCCGGTCACCGCGATCAG
>DATMVU010000396.1:0-14937 GCA_035562875.1 Actinoplanes sp.
TGGCGTCGGCGTAGTCCAGGCCGGGCTCGTGCGGGGCGCCCATCCGGTTGCGCTGCCGGGTGTTGGCCAGCTTGGCCCGGACGCACGACAGCTTGAGCCGGTACGGCTCCTCGGCGTTGATGGCCAGCAGGCGGGCGTCCAGGTTGGGCAGTCGCTCCAGGTCGGCGGCCAACGACGCGGCGAGTTCGTCCGAGACCGGGGCCAGCCGCGCCGACACCGACAGCGCGGTGATCAGGTCGGCGACCACGGCCAGCGCATGCGTGATGGCGTGCTCGTGCTGCAGCTGCAGCACCTCGCGGGTGACGGCCGGGGTGACGAACGGGTTGCCGTCGCGGTCGCCGCCGATCCAGGAGCCGAAGATCAGTGGCCGGGAGGTGGGTGCGGTCTCCACACCGAGGCGGCGCAGCGTCTCGGCCAGGTCGTCGAGCACCTGCGGGGCGGCCTCGGCGTACAGGTCCTTGAGGTAGTAGACGGCGTTGCGGGCCTCGTCGGTCGGGTCCGGCCGGTCCAGGCGCAGTTCGTCGGTCTGCCAGAGCAGGTCGATCAGTTCGGCGAACCGCTTGGTGGAGATGGTGGTGTCGGTGTCGCCGAACAGGGCGGCGGCGGCCGACTCGGCGTCCAGCGAGTCGGCGACCTGGCGCAGTTTCGACAGGATCGAACGCCGGGACGCCTCGGTGGGGTGGGCGGTGAAGACCGGGCGGACGGCGAGGCGGCGGGCGGCGGCGGCGATCTCGTCGGCCGGCACCCCCTTCTCGGCGATCCGCTTGGCCGCCTGGTCCAGCCAGCCGCCGTCGCGGGCGCGGCGGCGCCGCAGGTCGCGGGACCGGTGCACCTGCTCGGTGATGTTGGCCAGGTGGAAGTAGGTGGAGAAGGCACGGGCCAGCTTGGTGCCGGTGGTGATGTCCATGGCGCCGAGCCGGGCGGCGGCGGCCGGGACGTCCTGGCGGACCAGGGCGCGGATCTCCTCGACCAGGTCCAGTAGCGGGCGGCCTTCCTGCCGGGCCAGGGTCTGCCCGAGGAGGGTGCCGATCCGGCGGATGTCGGCGCGTAGCGCGGCGTCGGGGCCGTCCACCTCGTCGACGTGGGCAGGCTGGTCTGTCATCGGGGCGCTCCTTCACTCGGATGGCTCCAGGACGGCGCTGTCCCGACTTCGCCGATGTTATCGGCGTACCCCGGTCAGGGGGTGAATTGAGTCAAGAGTCTCACGGGGCGGTCAGTGAACGCGCGTAGGCCGGGTACCACTGACCTGCGGGTGGGGCCCCGTTGCCGCAGGCCCCGTCGGATTCGCCGGGCGGCTTGACCCATAGGTAGGCGTCGACGAGTGGGCGCCCGGTGCGGAGGGTGGGTGCCGGCCCGAGCCGTCGTCCGGGCGGGTTGCACCATTTCTGGTGTGGCGCGGGCCCGTTGCCGTTGCGGCTGGTGTCGATGACGAAGTGCTTTCCGTCGAGGAGCCCGGACAGTTCCGTGCCGTACCGGATGTTGTCGTCGGTGGTCTGGAAGTTGGCCACGTTGAGCGCGAAACCGCCGGCCCGGGTGGCTCCGGCCCGGCGCAGCACCGGGGCGATCCGGGCCGCCGAGTGCCACCCGGGATGCCCGGCGTCCAGGTAGACGGTGACACCCGGATGCGCCCGCAGCGTGTCGACGGCGTGCGCGAGCAGGGTGATCCGGGTGGCGGTGGCCTTCGCGTTCAGGCAGCCGCGGACCGCGTCGGCGGCCGCGTCCGGTTCCAGGACGACCAGGGCACGCTTACCGCGCAGGGCGCCGGAGATCGAGGAGATCCAATTGCGGTACGCCTGAGCAGTGCGCGCGCCCCCGGCGGAATAGCCCTCGCAGTCTCGTCCCGGGATGAAGTAGAGCGCCAGAACCGGCCGTTTCCCCGCAGCGTTCGCCCTGGTCACCACGGTCCGAGCGCGTTTCGCGAACCCGCTCCGCGCGTCGGTGAACCAGATCGCCGCCGGCTGCCCGGAGATCTGCCGGAGGACGGCTGCCTCGTCGTCGCGCCCGGAACTCTCCAGGTTGCGCACGTACCGCTGGGCCAGCCCGTCCGGATCGATGTAGAGGCTGTCGGCGGCGAGTGGCTGCGGCAGCCCCAGCATGGCCACGAGCAGTAGAGCCCACATCGGGAAAGCATGTATCACCCGGTGCGCCCGGACACGCCTTTTCCGGCACTGTCACTCCGGCGCGGCACGTTAAGCTGGAGTGCACACCCCCCGTCCCTTTCAGGTCCGGGGTCGTTCGTCGTGCCCTCGGGGGGTCGCTCATCATGCAGCTGTCCGGTCTGATTCCCGCCGCCCTGCGCGACCGGGGTCTCGCCCGCGCGCGGGACCTCGCCGCCAAGGGTTTTGTCGACTCCGACGCGCTCGACCTGACCGCACCGGTCTCGCTGCGCCCGTTCGTGGTGGCCACCGTGGCCGGTGCCACCGATGTCGGCGGGGCCGCCCGGCCGGTCCTCGCGGTGACCGCCACCTCCCGCGAGGCCGACGACCTGGCCGACGCCCTGGGCTGCCTGATCGACCCCGAGCTGGTCGCCGTCTACCCGTCCTGGGAGACGCTGCCGCACGAGCGCCTGTCCCCGCGCTCGGACACGGTCGGCCGCCGGCTGGCCGTGCTGCGCCGTCTCGCCCACCCGGCCGGGCATCCGCTGCGGGTTGTCGTCGCCCCGGTCCGCTCGCTGCTCCAGCCGCAGCTCAAGGGCCTCGGCGACCTGGAGCCGGTGGAGCTGGTCACCGGCCGGGAGGCGGAGCTGGAGGCGGTTGCGCGGCGGCTCTCCGACATGGCGTACGCGCGGGTCGACCTGGTCACCAAGCGCGGTGAGTTCGCGGTCCGCGGCGGCATCCTGGACGTCTTCCCGCCGACCGACGAGCACCCGTCCCGGGTCGAGTTCTGGGGCGACGAGGTGGAGGAGATCCGCACCTTCGCCGTCGCCGACCAGCGGACCATCGACCAGGTCACCCGCCTGTGGGCGCCGCCCTGCCGGGAGCTGCTGCTCACCCCGCCGGTCCGGGCCCGGGCCGCGGCGCTGGCGCAGGAGCACCCCGAGCTGGCCGAGATCCTCGACAAGCTCGCCGAGGGCATCCCGGTGGAGGGCATGGAGTCGCTGGCCCCGGCGCTGCTCAGCGGCACCGACAGCATGGAGTTGCTGGTCGACTGCATGCCGGTCGGCACCCACGTGCTGCTCTGCGACCCGGAGCGGATCCGGACCCGGGCGCACGACCTGACCCGCACCTCCGACGAGTTCCTGGAGGCGTCCTGGGCGGCGGCCGCGGTCGGCGGTCAGGCACCGATCGACGTGGGTGCGGTGGCTTTCAAAACCCTTGCCGACGTACGGGCCCACGCAGCCGTTCTCCAGCAGCCCTGGTGGACGGTGTCGCCGTTCGGGCTGGCCGACGCGGGCGAGGAGCCGCTGCCGTGGGAGGACGACAACCGGGTGCAGGTGGCTCCCGACCTGGGGGACGCGATCGCGCTGGCCGCCCAGCCGGTCCCGCTGTACCACGGGGAGACCGCCCGGCTGGCCACGGATCTGGCCGGCTGGACCGGTCAGGGCTGGGCCGTCGCGCTCGTCTTCGAGGGCAAGGGCACCGCCCAGCGGGCCGCCGAACTACTGCGGGACGCGGGCCTGGGGGTCAGCACCGTCGACTCGATCGAGAAGCCGATCAAGGACGGCCAGGTGCTGATCACCTGCGGCGGGCTGAACCACGGTTTCATCGACGAGGCGTCCCGGCTCGCGGTGATCACCGGTAACGACATCTCCGGCGGCCGGGGCGCGTCCACCAGGGACATGCGCAAGATGCCGGCCCGCCGCCGCAACACCATCGATCCCCTGGAACTGAAGACCGGCGACTTCGTGGTGCACGAGCAGCACGGCATCGGCCGCTACATCGAACTGGTGCAGCGCAAGGTCAACGGCGCAGACCGGGAGTACCTGGTGCTCGAGTACGCGGCGTCCAAGCGCGGCCAGCCCGGTGACCGGCTCTTCGTCCCCACCGACCAGCTCGACCAGCTCTCCCGGTACGTCGGCGGGGAGGCGCCCACCCTGCACAAGATGGGTGGCGCCGACTGGCAGAAGAGCAAGGCCCGGGCCAAGAAGGCGGTCAAGGAGATCGCCGCCCAGCTGATCCAGCTGTACGCCGCCCGGCAGGCCTCGTCGGGTCACGCGTTCGGGCCGGACACCCCGTGGCAGCGGGAGCTGGAGGACGCGTTCCCGTTCACCGAGACGCCCGACCAGATGGCCGCGATCATCGAGGTCAAGCAGGACATGGAGTTGCAGGTCCCGATGGACCGGCTGATCTGTGGCGACGTCGGCTACGGCAAGACCGAGATCGCGGTCCGGGCCGCGTTCAAGGCCGTGCAGGACGGCAAGCAGGTGGCCGTGCTGGTGCCCACCACACTGCTCGCCCAGCAGCACTTCAACACGTTCACCGACCGGATGAGCCAGTTCCCGGTGCAGATCAAGCAGCTGTCGAGGTTCCAGACGCCGAAGGAGACCACGCTCACCCTGGAGGGCGCCGGGAACGGCACCGTCGACATCGTCATCGGTACCCACCGGCTGCTCGCCAAGTCCACCCGGTTCAAGAACCTGGGCCTGATCATCGTGGACGAGGAACAGCGTTTCGGTGTCGAGCACAAGGAGCAGCTGAAGGCCCTGCGCGCCTCGGTGGACGTGCTGACCATGTCGGCCACCCCGATCCCGCGGACCCTGGAGATGGCGATCACCGGCATCCGGGAGATGTCGACGATCGCCACCCCGCCGGAGGAGCGGCACCCGGTGCTGACCTACGTCGGCTCGTACGACGAGAAGCAGGTCTCCGCCGCCATCCACCGCGAGCTGCTCCGTGACGGCCAGGTGTTCTTCCTGCACAACCGGGTCGAGTCGATCGACCGGACGGCTCGCCGGATCCGCGAGCTGGTGCCCGAGGCCCGGGTCGCGGTGGCGCACGGCCAGATGAGCGAGGAGCAGCTGGAGAAGGTGATGGTCGGCTTCTGGGAGAAGGAGTTCGACGTCCTGGTCTGCACCACGATCGTCGAGTCCGGCATCGACATCCCGAACGCCAACACCCTGATCCTGGACCGGGCCGACCTGCTCGGCCTGGCCCAGTTGCACCAGATCCGCGGACGGGTCGGCCGGGGACGGGAACGGGCGTACGCGTACTTCCTGTACCCGCCGGAGAAGCCGCTCACCGAACACGCCCACGAGCGGCTCGCCACCATCGCCCAGCACACCGAACTGGGCGCGGGTATGTACGTGGCGATGAAGGACCTGGAGATCCGCGGTGCCGGCAACCTGCTCGGCGGCGAGCAGTCCGGCCACATCGAGGGTGTCGGGTTCGACCTCTACGTGCGGATGGTCGGCGAGGCGGTGGCCCAGTTCAAGGGCGAGCGCCAGGAGGAGGAGCCGGAGGTCAAGATCGACCTGCCGATCGACGCCCACCTGCCCACCGACTACATCGCCGTCGAGCGGCTGCGCCTGGAGGTCTACCGCAAACTCGCCGAGTCCCGGGACGCCGCCCGCCTGGACGAGGTGGTGGCCGAGATGACCGACCGGTACGGCAAGCCGCCCGCGCCGGTGGTGAACCTGATCGCTGTCGCCCGGTTCCGTCTGCTGGCCCGTGCCTACGGCCTCACCGACGTCTCCATGCAGGGTAAACACATCCGTTTCTCGCCGCTGTCACTGCTCGACTCCAAGCAGATGCGGCTGAAGCGCTACCACCCCGACTCGGTTTACAAGCCCGGCGCCGACCAGGTGAGTGTTCCCCGCCCGAGCACTCGCCGGATCGGCGGCGAGCTGCTGCGCGATCAGGCCCTGCTCGAATGGTGCGGCCAGCTGCTGAAGGACGTCCTCGGCGACGTCCCGGCGCCGGTCGCGGCGCGCTGAGGCCGGGGCGACGAAGATCACATTGGACGTGAGAGAGTGTTGACCATGCAGCGTAGCCGGAGAATCGCATCCATCGTCGTCGTTGCCTCAGTGGTCGTGGCCGGGCTGGGGGCCTGTGGGTTCCAGCCCGACCTGGCCGCCCGGGTGGGGGGTGCGCAGACGATCACCGAGGACCGGGTGCAGCAGATCTGGGACGAGAGCCACGAGGCGGTGCTCAAGACGAAGCCGGCCGAGCAGGCCTCGGCCGAGCCGGTCCGGGTGCCGTACTCCCGTGGGGATCTGGTCCGCGCGATGGTCAGCCGGGACCTCTACGGCCGGCTGGCCGCGACGAAGGGTGTGCCGCTGCCCACCGGGGTGGCGTACGACCGGGCCGGCGCCCAGCTCGGCCTGCCCGGCTCCGATGAGTACGTACACCTCTACGCCGACACCTTGCTGCTGCAGAACGCGCTCGCCGCTGCCGTCACCAACCCGCCCGCGCCGACCGAGGCCGAGGTACGGGACGTGTTCGACCGGATCGCCGCCAACGGTGGCATCCAGCCGGGCACCGACTTCGCCCAGTTCAGCTCGATGCTCAGTGCCCAGGACCGGACGTCGCTCGGTGCCGCCCTGGCTGTCCGGCGGGACGTGCTGGCGCTCGCCGACCAGGTGGGCATCGAGATCAACCCGCGCTACCAGCCGTTCGAGCTGACCCTGCTCGGGGTCACCAACCAGAGCACCGGGCAGGCCTACTCGGTGGTCGGCGCGGTCCTCGGTGAGGACATGCGAGTGCCGGTGGTGGACCTCTCTTGAGCACCGTCACCACCCGGATCGTCCTGCTCGTCACATCGCCACGACTGCCGGCCGGGCTGCTCACCGCCGAGGCCTGGGACACCGTCCGCGCCCACCCGGTCTATGCCGCTGCGGAGAGTGCCCAGGCCGGTGCGCTGCGGGCCAACGGGGTGCCGGTGACCGTGCTGGACACCGACGCGCAGGGCCTGCTCGACACGATCGCCGGTGAGCCGGCGGTGGTGTGGCTGGCCGGGCCGGCCGGGGACCAGCCGTTCGCCCGCCAGCTGGGGCTGCGGCTGGCCCGTGAACCCGGACTGGCCGAACTGGAGTTGATGTACGGCTCCTGGGATCCGCCCGGTGCCCGGCTCCTGGACGCGGTGGCCGTGATGGACCTGCTGGTGTCACCCGGCGGGGACCCGTGGAAACGGGAGCAGACCCATCGGAGTCTCGCCCCGTTCCTGCTGGAGGAGAGCTACGAGGCGTACGACGCGATCCTCGACGAGGACCTCGGTGCACTGCGCGAGGAACTCGGCGACGTGCTGCTCCAGGTGGTGCTGCACGCCCGGCTGGCCGAGGACCGGGACGAGAGCGACCGCTGGAGCATCGACGACGTGGCCGGTGGGCTGGTCGACAAGATGATCCGCCGTAATCCGCACGTGTTCGCCGGTGAACGGGTCGCCGGCGTCGAGGAGATCACCGCCAACTGGGAGCGGATCAAACGCGAGGAGAAGGCCCGGGACTCGGTGCTGGACGGGATCGCGCTCAGTCAGCCGGCCCTCTCACTGGCCGCCAAGATCCTGCACCGGGCCGAGCGGGGTGGAGTGGACGTGCCGCTGCCACCCGGCGACAGTCTCGGGAACCTACTGCTCACAGTGGTCGCCGAGGCCCGGTCCGCCGGTCTGGACGCGGAGGCCGAGTTGCGGGCGGCCGCGCTGGCCCTGGCCGACGCGGTGCGGGCCGTGGAGAAGACCGGCTGAACCTTTCCGTGGAGCGTGCGAGCTCCTCCCGCGCGAAGTAGGTTTCTCGCATGCCGGAGTTCGTACCGCTCGCCGAGCGCATCGTCGACGCCCTGCTGGAAAGCGATCCGGAGACCGCCACGTACGCGGGCGATCACCGTTTCGACAACCGCCTGCCCGATCATTCAGCGGCGGCGGTGGCCGGCCGGATCGCCATGCTCAAGGACGCCGGTGACGCCCTCAGCGGTGTCGACCCGGACGGCCTGGACACCCAGGAGCAGGTCGACCACGCGATCCTGTCGGCCCGGGTGGAGCGGGACCTCTTCGAACTGACCGAGGTTCGCGAGCACGAGTGGAACCCGCTGCTGCACAACCCGGGCCCGCTGCTGCACGGCCTGATCGCCAAGCCGTTCGCGCCGCTGGACGAGCGGCTGACCAGTCTCTCCGGGCGGCTCGCCGCGGTGCCGGACGCGCTGGCCACGGCCCGTGCGGTGCTGAGCGACGTGCCCCGGGTGCACGCCGAGACGGCGATCGGCCAGTTCGCCGGCACCGCGAGTCTGATCCGGGACGAGCTGCCCGCCCTGCTGGCCCAGGCGCCCGGTCTGCGGTCGACGGTGGAGCCGGTGGCGTCCGCCGCGGTGGCCGCGTTCGGCGAGTTCGACGGGTGGCTGCGGTCCCGGCTGGACGACGGTGAGCCCGGCCGTGATCCGCGGCTCGGCCGCCGACTCTGGGAGGCCCGGCTCTGGCACACCCTGGACACCGAGCTGTCCGCGGCCGAGGTGCTCTCCCGGGCCCGGGAGAACCTGGCCCGGGTGAGTGAGGAGTTGCGGTCGGCCTCCGCCGAGCTGGTCGGCGGTCCGGCCACCGACGAGACGGTACGCCGGGCGCTCGGCTCGCTCGCCGACGACCATCCGGACGGCGCCACGATCGTCGGCCTGGCCAAGCTGACGATGGACGAGGCGACCGACTTCGTCCGGCGGAGCGACGTGTTGTCCCTGGTCGACGACCCGTGCCTGATCGAGGAGATGCCGGAGTTCGCCAGGGGTGTGGCGGTGGCCTACTGCGATCCGCCGGGCCCGCTGGAGACCGCCGACGTGCCCACCTTCTACTGCATCTCGCCCGCCCCGGCGGACTGGCCGGCCGATCGGGTCACCAGCTACTACCGCGAGTACAACAACCAGATGCTGCGCAACCTGACCGTGCACGAGGCGATGCCCGGGCACTTCCTGCAGCTCGCGCACGCCCGGCGGTTCCGGTCCGCGACCCGGGTCCGGGCGCTCGGCTGGTCCGGCCCGTTCGTCGAGGGCTGGGCGGTCTACGCCGAGGAGCTGATGGCCGGGCTCGGCTTCGGCGGGCTCCCGGTGCGGTTGCAGCAGCTCAAGCTGCAGTTGCGGATGAGTCTCAACGCGATCATCGACCAGCTCACGCACTGTGCCGAGCTGCCCGAGGCGGAGGCGATGGACCTGATGACCGGGTCCGGCTTCCAGGAGGAGGGTGAGGCGGCCGGCAAGTGGCGGCGGGCCCTGCTCACGTCGACCCAGCTCTCCACCTATTTCGTCGGCTACACCGAGGTCGCCGAGATCGCCGCGGCCCGGCCGTTCGGGGCCACTCCGAAGGCCTGGCACGACGCCATGCTGGCGCACGGTTCCCCGCCGCCGCGGCACCTGCGCACGCTGCTCGGCGTCTGAGAGTGATGCGCGGGGCGGCGGGCACCAGACCACCCCAGGCGTGCCCGCCGGCCCCGCGGCATTGAGTATGCGTCGCCGTTCGTCGATGTTTCGAGGACCAATGGCCCTACAATTCCCGGGCCGGAATCCCTCTATTCCGGGCGGCGAATTCGAATGCAAATCCCGGTGAATCCTTTGGCCGGGTGACGGGTCTTCACCGGTGCAGGGCGATCACCTCGGCCAGTGGCTCGGGATCGGTCGTCCCGGCGGCCTGGGACTGGCGCCGGGCCTCCAGCTGGAGGCGCATCACGTACCGGCGAATGATCTTGGCTTGTCGCTCGTCCTGCTCGAAGATCGCGACGATCTCGGTCAGCAGCGGCCCCCGGACCGGCACCTGCTGGCGGATCGTGGCAGCCCGCAGCACGGTGGCCGGGAATTCGACGACCACGTCGGCGGCCAGCTGCACCCGCAGGTGCGTCTCCTGGCCGGGTTCGAACCCGACACCGTGGAAGAGGGCCCGGACCGAGCGCTCGCTGATGTCGTGGACCCGGCCGTACCGCTCCGGCGCACCCGGCATCACCAGCAGGACGCTCTCGCCGCCACCACCGCGGACGTAGTCGCGCAGCTGCTCGATCTCCGGCTGGGCGGCGACCCGGACGTCGACCCGGTTCCCCTCGACACCGGCGACCGTCCCGCGCAGGGCGTACCGCCCGCGTGGACCGGCCGGCCAGCGCAGGAACACACCGTCGCCGGGGGTCATGTCGATGTCGTCGAGGGCGAGGGACAGGGTCACCGCGGCGTCGGTGACCCGTGCCACCCGGACATCGGGCAGGATCCGGGTTCCGTGGGCCATCTCGACCCGGGACCCGTCGGAGAGAAACATGTTCAGAGGTTCGGCAGCCACGTGCCGGTTTTGAGATGAATCGACGGAGGAGTTGACCGACCCCTCGAACACGTCATTGCCGGACTCGATACGCTCCTACGGTGTGGTCGGCCCGCAGGGTCGCGGACCGAAACTGTATTCGTACAACTGTTAGGGAGCGACACACTAATGGCCACCATTGAAGCGATCATCGCGCGCGAGATCCTCGATTCCCGAGGCAACCCGACCGTTGAGGTCGAGGTCGGCCTGGACGACGGTTCGGTCGGCCGCGCGGCGGTGCCCTCCGGCGCCTCCACCGGTGCCTTCGAGGCGCTCGAGCTCCGCGACGGTGACAAGAGCCGCTACCTCGGCAAGGGTGTCGAGAAGGCGGTCAACAACATCGAGGAGCAGATCGTCGAGGAACTCGTCGGTTACGAGGCCTCCGACCAGCGCCTGATCGACCAGAAGATGCTCGACATCGACGGCACCGCGGACAAGTCGGCGCTCGGCGCCAACGCCATCCTCGGCGTCTCGCTGGCCGTGGCCAAGGCCGCCGCCATCTCCGCCGAGCTGCCGCTGTTCCGCTACCTCGGTGGCCCGAACGCGTCACTGCTGCCCGTGCCGATGATGAACATCCTGAACGGTGGGTCGCACGCCGACTCCAACGTCGACGTGCAGGAGTTCATGATCGCGCCGATCGGCGCCCCGACCTTCCGCGAGGCCGTCCGCTGCGGCGCCGAGGTCTACCACGCGCTCAAGTCGGTGCTGAAGAAGAAGGGCCTCTCCACCGGCCTCGGCGACGAGGGCGGCTTCGCGCCGAACCTGTCGGCGAACGTCGCGGCCCTGGAGCTGATCGCGGAGGCCGTGCAGGCCGCCGGTTACAACCTGGGCAGCGACATCGTCCTGGCCATGGACGTCGCCGCGACCGAGTTCCACAAGGACGGGGCGTACGTCTTCGAGGGCACCCCGAAGTCGACCGACGAGATGATCGCGTACTACGCGAAGCTCGCCGCCGACTTCCCGATCGTCTCCATCGAGGACCCGCTGGACGAGGAGGACTGGGCCGGCTGGTCCGCGCTGACCGCGCAGATCGGTGACAAGGTGCAGATCGTCGGCGACGACCTGTTCGTCACCAACCCGCAGCGCCTGGCCCGCGGCATCGCCGAGCAGGCCGCCAACGCCCTGCTGGTCAAGGTGAACCAGATCGGTTCGCTCACCGAGACCCTGGACGCCGTGGACCTGGCCCACCGGGCCGGCTTCAAGACGATGATGTCGCACCGGTCCGGCGAGACCGAGGACGTCACCATCGCCGACCTGGCCGTCGCGGTCGGCTCCGGCCAGATCAAGACCGGTGCCCCGGCGCGGTCCGACCGGGTCGCGAAGTACAACCAGCTCCTGCGCATCGAGGAGCAGCTGGAGAGCGCCGCCCGGTACGCCGGTGCGGGCGCGTTCCCGCGTTACCGCGTCGCCTGACGGGTAAACGACGGATCATCGGATGAGCCTTCCGGGGTGGCGCCGGGCCCCGGCCCGGCGCACGCTTCGGAACGCTCGGTTTGGTGGCACCCGCCCGGGAGGAATAGGTTCTCTGGCGGGTGCCACGAACAGGTGACGTCGGCGGGGAGGTCGGAGATGACGGAACGCCGCACACCGAGTGGTCAGGGCCCGGCCCGCCGCCGGACCGGTGCGGGCGGCCGCCCCACCCCGTCCCGCACGAGGACCGCCACCACCCGGACCACCACCCGCAACACCGGGCCGGTGCGGGTGCCGTCGGCCCGCCGCGCCACCGGCTCGGTCAAGGGCGGCACCGCCGCCGAGCGCACCGACGCACCCCGCCCGCGCGCGCTGACCAGCCGGGCCACCGTCCTCATCGGCCTGGTCGTCCTGCTGGCGCTGGCGTACACGTACCCCCTCCGGGTGTATCTGGAGCAGGAGTCCCAGATCGCCGAGATGGAGAGTTCCACGGCCGCCCAGCGCACCGAGATCGAGGAGACGGCGAAACGCCTGGCCAAGTGGCGTGACGACGACTACCTGCGGATCCAGGCCCGGGAGCGATACTTCTACGTGCGCCCTGGCGAGACACCCCTGCTTGTCGTGGAGGACAAGGAGGGTGCCGCTCGCAAGGCCGCTGAGCAAGCCCCGGCGGCCGCCCCGGACCGCTGGTACGACACGCTGTGGAGCAGTGTCGAAGCCGCCAACGCAGAGCCTCAGGACTGAACCCGGACCGATGGAACAACCCACACCCGCCGACCTCGACATCGTGGCGGCCCAGCTCGGCCGCCGACCCCGTGGCACCCGTGCGATCGCGCACCGCTGCCCGTGCGGAAACCCCGACGTGGTGGAGACCTCGCCACGCCTGGACGACGGCACTCCCTTCCCGACTCTCTTCTACCTGACCTGCCCGCATGCCACCGCCGCCTGCAGCCGCCTGGAGTCGGCCGGGGTGATGCGGGACATGCAGGAGCGTCTCAGCACCGATCCGGAGCTGGCCAAGCAGTACCACGCGGCCCACCAGGACTATCTGGACCGGCGCACCGCGATCGACGACGTGCCCGAGATCAGCCACGTCTCGGCCGGTGGCATGCCGGACCGGGTGAAGTGTCTGCACGTCCACCTCGGGCACGCGCTGGCCGCCGGGCGGGGTGTCAACCCGTTCGGTGACGAGGTGCGGGACGCGATCGAGCCCTACTGGGCCGGTGGCCCGTGTGTCCGGATCGCGACCGACGAGTGATCATCCGTCGGGCCAGGACCGGGGACATCCGGTCGATCCGGTCCCTGGTGGACACCTACACCACCGATCGCCGCCTGCTCAGCAAGGCCACCGTGACCCTGTACGAGCAGGTGCAGGAGTTCTGGGTGGCGGAGGCCGAGGACGGCACGGTGACCGGCTGCGGGGCCCTGCACGTGATGTGGGAGGACCTGGCCGAGATCCGCACGGTCGCTGTCGACCCGGAACGGCGCGGCCAGCGGATCGGCCACCGGATCGTCGCCGCGCTCATCGATCAGGCGCGTGAACTCGGGGTGCGCCGGGTCTTCTGCCTCACCTTCGAGACCCGCTTCTTCGGGTCGTTCGGGTTCAGCGAGATCGACGGTGCCCCGGTGCCGCACAAGATCTACGAGCAGCTTCTCCGATCGTACGATGAAGGTGTCGCGGAGTTTCTGGATCTCGAGCGGGTCAAACCCAACACTCTGGGGAACACGAGAATGTTGCTTCACCTATGACCAGGGTTGCCGCGATCGACTGCGGCACCAATGCCATTCGTCTCCTCATCGCCGACGTCGGTGGGGACGAGCTGACCGACGTCTCACGGCGGATGGAGATCGTCCGGCTCGGTGAGGGCGTGGACCGGACCGGCAGGCTCGCGCCCGCAGCGATCGAGCGCACCCGGCAGGCCCTGCTCGGTTACGCCGCCGAGATCGCCGAACTGGGTGTCACCCGGGTGCGGATGTGCGCCACCTCGGCCAGCCGGGACGCCTCCAACGCCCAGGACTTCCGGGACATGGTCCGCGGTGTGCTCGGCATCGACCCGGAAGTGATCACCGGCGCTCAGGAGGCCCAGCTCTCCTTCGACGGGGCGGTCCGCGGGCTGACCGCGGACGGGCCCTACCTGGTCTTCGACCTGGGTGGCGGCTCCACCGAGTTCGTCACCGGCACGAAGAGTGTCGAGCAGTCCATCTCGATGGACATCGGCTGCGTCCGGATGACCGAACGGCACCTGCACAGCGACCCGCCCACCCCGGCCGAGCTGGCGGCGGCGGAAGCGGACATCGTGGCGGCCGTCGACACCGCCCTGGCTGCTGTCGGCGGCCGCGCGGCGGCGACCCTCGTCGGGCTGGCCGGCACCGTCACCACTGTCGCCGCGCTGGCGCACGACCTGGACGAGTACGACTCGGACCGGATCCACCACAGCCGGATCGGCGCGGCGGTGGTCGCCCGGGTGACCGATGAACTGCTGGCGATGACCGTCGCGGAGCGGCTGGCCCTGCCGACCATGCACCCCGGCCGGGCCGACGTGATCGGAGGCGGTGCCCTGATCATGAAGGTGATCATCGAGCGGTCCGGTCACGACTTCGTGATCGCCTCCGAGCACGACATCCTCGACGGCATCGCCTTCGGCCTGGCGGTCTGAGGAGACACCACACTGCCCCACACCCGGGTAGTGTGCTGTTGACGGTACTTCGCATTGCGCAGTACTGTCCACAGCGTGGATGCGACCCAGCTGCTCAAGGGTGTGCTCGACTTGGCCGTCCTCGCGGTGCTTCGCGAGGAGGACGGTTACGGCTACGACATCCTGCGCCGCCTGCGGCAGGCCGGGCTGGAGGACGTCGGCGACGCCTCGGTCTACGGCACGTTACGACGGCTCTTCAACAACGGACTGCTGAACAGCTATGTGGTGCCCAGCGACGAGGGCCCGCATCGCAAGTACTACGCACTGAACGCGGCCGGCCGGGCCGAGCTGCAACGCTCCGCCAAGGTGTGGAACGGCTTCGCGTCGATCATGGAAGATCTGCTGCAGGAGCGGGGGAAGGCGTGAACCTCACGGCACAGGACGAGATCGCCGTCTATGTGGAGGGCGTCCGGCTGGCACTGTCCGGTCTGCCGGCCGGAATCAGGGACGAGTTTCTCGAAGACCTGCCCGAACATCTGGCCGAGGTGCTGGCCGAGGGCGGCGGCTCACTCACCGATCGATTGGGGACTCCCGAGGCGTACGCCGCCGAACTCAGCGCCACCGCGGGACTCGGCACAGCCACGTCCCCGCCGCCCTCCGACGTCCGGTCCCGGGCCGCCGCCAAGGCCGCCGAGCACCGCGCCCG
>DATMVU010000397.1:0-5043 GCA_035562875.1 Actinoplanes sp.
GACTTGGTGATCTCGTGGAACACCATGCGCTTGACGGGGACCTTGGGCTTGAGCTCGGCCAGCAGGTGCCATGCGATGGCCTCGCCCTCGCGGTCCTCATCGGTGGCGAGGAAGATCTCGTCGACCTCCTTGGCCAGCCGCTTCAGCTTCGCCACCTGCTGCTTGCGGCTCTCCGAGATCACGTAGAGGGCGTGGAAGCCGTTGTCGACGTCGACCCCGAGCCGAGCCCACGGCTGGCCCTTGAACTCCTCCGGCACCTCGTCGGCGTTGCGCGGCAGGTCGCGGATATGGCCGACGGAGGCCTCGACCAGATAGTCGGGGCCCAGATAACCGGCGATCGTCTTGGCCTTCGACGGGGACTCGACGATGACCAGACGAGTCGTCCTGGCGTCACTCGGCACGGCACTCCTTATTTGACCCTCAACGCTCCCCGCATCCGTCCGGCTTGGCGTCCGGTTGGGGCACAGACGTTCAACGTAACGCGCCGGACAAGCTCCCATTCCCGGGGAACCCCGCAGTCGGATGGTAACGGTCCGGCCACCGCATGCGTCTGACCGCGACACCGTACACCGGGAAGACCCTGTTATGTCGGACACAATCCCGGAAGATCACGCGTCCACACCGCCGGGCCAGAACTCCTCCGGTGCTGCCGGGGGACGGTCGCCGACGAGTTCCGCCAGCCGGCGCAACCGGCGCCGGCCGCTGATCAGATAGTGCCGTCCGTCATCCGACACCCGGCCGGACAGACCCGCCCGGACCAGCGCGCCCTCGATCGCGGAGCGGTCCGCCTCCGGGTTCAGGCCGAGCTGATGACCACCCGGCCGCGGACTTCCGGCGGCGGCCACCCACAGGCGCAGACGGGGGCCGGAGAGGAAGAGTTGAGCGGACGCGTCCGGCCAGGCGAGAGCAAGACCGTTCAACCTTCGGGAGTACGCGGTACGCACCTCGAAAACCGTCCGCTTCGGCTCCGACGTGTCGTTCGACTCGTTTTCCACGGGTGGCTCGTCCGGGCGTACCGAATCGTCCTGGTCTTGTCCGGAAAGTTCCTCGACCGGCTCCCACGTGGCCGTCAGGCCCCGCATCACCAGCTCACTGACCAGCACGTGCACCCGCCAGGCCGAATCCACCCGAATCGAGACGCGGGCCGTGCCACCCATCCGGTCCAGTCGGCCCGGCCCGGCCAGCAGCCCGGCGACGTCGGCCGGTGACGGTTCGGTGGTCTCGGCGCTGAACATCGACAACTGGCGGCCCGGTGGCGTCTCGACCGGCCCGGTGGCCCGCTGAGCGGCACGTTTCGCCACCGGAACCGGCGGGGGCAGCACCTCCCGCGGGATCAGCGGCCAGCCCGTTTCGGTCATCGGCACTCGGGCAGCGAGTCGAAGGCCTGTCTCAGCTCCACCGACTCCAGGCTCGTCGTGTCCAGGCTGCTCTTCTGATAGTCGGTGCCGAGCTGCTCGACGACCTTGCCGACCTCGGTGTAGAAGCCCTTGACATCGTCACTGACGGGCAGGCTCTCGATGCCGCTGCGGGCGTTGCCGTAGGCGTCCCGAATGCCGGCCAGCGAGGTCAGGAAGCCGCCGGCGATGGCTTCGCCGTTCGTCACGTCGGGCACCCCGGCCTTCTCCACTCCGGCCCGCGCCGTCTCGCTGGCGGTGGCGGCCCCGGCGAAGAGCCGGGCCAGGTTCTCCTTCGCCTGACCGGGCGTGGTCTCGGCGGTCATCAGCTGCTGGGTACGGGTGGTCAACGAGTCGATCTCGGCCCGCCAGGGACTGAGCTTGCTGCACACCAGTGCGGCCCAGGCCTGCGCACCGGGATTGCCGGCGCAGGACGCCAGCGGTGCGGAGAGCGCGAAGACGAGGGCGAGAGAGATCGGGCGGGCCGCACGCATGAAAGCAGGGTACGACTATGGTCGGACTCTTCACACGCCTCGATGGCGCGATAACGAAGGGCACCCGGTTGAGCCGGGCGCCCTTCGCCAGTCTTGTGGGACTTTGTCAGGCGTTGTCCTTGACCCGGGACGACTCGGTGGTACGAGCGTCCTGAACCGCCTTGGCCGTATCCGAGGCCCCGGCGGTCGCCGCGGCCGAACTGTCGTCACCGATCGCGATCGGCTTGCGCTTGCTCCACACCACAGCGGCGGTCACGATCGCCACCGCGAGCACGGCGATCCCGATCCGCAGCCCCGGGTTCGCGGTCGAGCCGTAACTCCAGGCCACCACGGCCGGGGCGATCAGCAGCGAGACCAGGTTCATCACCTTGAGCAGCGGGTTGATGGCCGGGCCGGCGGTGTCCTTGAACGGGTCGCCGACGGTGTCGCCGATGACCGTGGCGGCGTGCGCCTCGGAACCCTTACCGCCGAACGCCCCGTCCTCCACCAGCTTCTTCGCGTTGTCCCACGCGCCACCGGAGTTGGACAGGAAGACCGCCATCAGCGTGCCGGTACCGATCGCACCGGCCAGGTAGGCGGCCAGCGCTCCCGGGCCCAGGCCGAAGCCCACCGCGATCGGCGCCATGATCGCCAGCAGACCGGGGGTGAGCAGCTCACGCTGCGCGTCCCGGGTGCAGATGTCGACGACACGGCCGTACTCCGGGCGCTGGGTGTAGTCCATGATCCCGGGGAACTCGCGGAACTGGCGCCGGACCTCCATCACGACCGCGCCGGCCGACCGGGACACCGCGTTGATCGCCAGGCCGGAGAAGAGGAACACCACCGCCGAACCGATCAGCAGACCGACCAGTGCCCGCGGGTTGGAGATGTTCAGCTGGGCCAGGATCTCGCCGCCCACGTCAGCCACCCCGGCCGAAGCCAGTGAACTGGCCAGACTGTTGGTGTACGACCCGAACAGCGCCGTGGCGGCGAGTACCGCCGTGGCGATCGCGATGCCCTTGGTGATCGCCTTGGTGGTGTTGCCGACCGCGTCCAGCTCGGTGAGGATCTGCGCGCCCCGCTCGTCGACGTCACCGGACATCTCGGCGATGCCCTGCGCGTTGTCCGAGATCGGGCCGAACGTGTCCATCGCCACGATGACGCCGACGGTGGTCAGCAGGCCGGTACCGGCCAGCGCCACCGCGAACAGCGACAGCGTCAGCGAGGTGCCGCCGAGCAGGTATGCGCCGAAGACACCGGAGCCGAGCAGCAGTGCCGAGTAGACCGCCGACTCCAGGCCGACACTGATGCCGGCCAGCACCACGGTGGCCGCACCGGTCTGCGACGACTTGCCGATGTCCTGCACCGGACGCCTGTTGGTCTCGGTGAAGTATCCGGTCAGCGCCTGGATGGCGGCGGCCAGCACGATACCGATCACCACCGCGCCGATCGCGACGACCTGCGGGTTCTGGCCACTGTTCAGGATGTCGTCGGCGATGCCCGCGTCCCCGAAACCGGCGAACGTGTCCGGCAGGTAGACGAAGCTGACCACGGCCACCGCGATCGCCGAGATCACCGCCGAGATGTAGAAGGCCCGGTTGATCGCGGTGAGACCGTTGCGGTCACTGGCCCGCAGCCGGGTGATGAAGACACCGATGATCGCGATCAGCACACCGATCGTGGAGACGATCAGCGGGAAGATCAGACCGTCCTGACCGAACGCCGCCGAACCCAGGATCAGGGCCGCGACGAGCGTGACCGCATAGGACTCGAACAGGTCGGCGGCCATGCCGGCACAGTCGCCGACGTTGTCGCCCACGTTGTCGGCGATGGTCGCGGCGTTGCGCGGGTCGTCCTCCGGGATGCCCTTCTCGACCTTGCCGACCAGGTCCGCGCCGACATCGGCGGCCTTGGTGAAGATGCCGCCGCCGACCCGCATGAACATGGCCAGCAGCGCGGCGCCGAAACCGAAGCCCTCCAGCACCGTGGGTGCGTCACCGCGGAAGATCAGCACCACCAGCGCGCCACCGAACAGGCCCAGGCCGACGGTGAGGAAGCCGACCACGCCACCGGTGCGGAAGGCGATACCCATCGCCTTCTCCCGGCCGCCCGGCTCACCGGCCGCCGCGGCGACCCGCAGGTTCGCCCGGGTGGCGAGAGCCATGCCGGCACCACCGATGAACGCGCTGAAGACCGCGCCGACGATGAAGAACAACGACCGGCCGATCTTGACCAGGGTCTCGTTGTCGGTCTCGTGCACCGGCAGGAGGAAGAGCAGGACGACGGCGATGACGACGAAGATGCTGAGCGTCTTGAACTGCCGGAACAGGTACGCCGAAGCGCCCTCCTGCACCGCGCCCGCGATCTCCTGCATCTTCGGTGTGCCGCGGGCCGTCCGCAGCACCGATTGGACGAACGCGGCGGCGAACCCCAGTGCAACCAGGGAGAACACCAGCGCGACGACGACGAATGTGACGTTTGAACCGCTCAGGGACGCTCCGCCGCCCTCGGCAGCGAGGGGTATCGACTCTCCGGACATCACTGTCCTCCTGTACACCGATGGCACCCGGGTGGTGGACGAGACCTCCGGGCGCATTCCCCGTGGAGCCGGGGAACGACCGACCAGACCTGCGGACGCGAGGCCGGTGAGTAGCTGACAACTCGCGTACCGTATAGGACTTACGTGTCGGTAGTCACACGTGGCACCGGCCGTGTCGCGATGATGATCACCGTTGTGTTAGGCGGTTATTGATCTCGGAAACACCGGAGGACGCCCCAGGACATGCACAGTCAGCCTGAAGTCGGATATCCGAAATGCACGGAAATTTTGGGAAAGATCCCTCGAAAAGGGGTGCTGCTATCGGCGTACGCCACGGGACCGTCGGTCCGGCGTACCGCAGCAATCGGGGTCGGGTCTCGGTCCTCTGTGCCGCGATCAGCGGCGGGCGACCGGCCAGACCATCCGGACCTCGGTGCCCGGGCCGTCCTCCACCGGGCGCACCTGCAGGTCGTCGACAAAACCGGCGAGCAGCGCGAAACCGACGCCGGTGGTGAGCGCGTCGTCGGTCAGCGACTCGTCGGCCAGCTCATCCGGCGGCAACTTGGTCAGACCCACGCTCGCCTCGATCGGGGCGTGGTCGATGACCCGGACCGTGTAGGACTCCGAGTCGGACATC
>DATMVU010000398.1:0-3245 GCA_035562875.1 Actinoplanes sp.
CCGGCGTGTGGTTGTTCGGGCGGCTGCACGGTGGCCTGTTCATCGCCTACCTGATCGCGGCCCTGTGGGTGGCGCGGGCCGAGCGCTGGTCGCTGTGGCGCACGTTCTTCGCCCTGGCCGCGTCGATCCCACCGTTGACCACGCTGATTTTCGAGCGCTGGGTGGCCAAGCGCCGACCAGCAGCGGAGCCGGCAGCCGCCACTGCCTGAGTTCCGCCGGTGGGGGTGCGTCTACCGGCGCGCCCCCACCACCCCACCTCAGTCCCGCCTCGCCGCTTCGAGCGTCGGGATGCCGTGCGCGGGGCTCCGGGTGCTGGGTGCCCGGGTGCTGGGTGCTGGGTGCTGGGTGCTCGGAGTCAGGCGGGATTGAGGACCGGCAGGACCCGGGCAGAGCCGTACGTGGTTCCGGCCCGGTCCCGTTCCAGCCAGCCCGACTCGACGAGCATCCGGCGGACCGCTGCCACGTCGTCGGCGGCGCGGGCGATCCGGGTGTTGACCTCGGCCTCGGTGAGCACCCCGTCGACCGCCACGAACCGGGCGAACAGTTCGGCCATCTGCGCCGCCTTCTCGCTCAGCGTCGGCGGCAGGCTGTCCAGGCGGCCGTGTTTGAAGTAGGAGCGCAGCTTCGGGTACTCCGCCAGCAGGCCCCCGATCGGCTGCCGCCGGTCCAGGGCCTCGGCCGCCTCGCGCAGCACCCCGTCGCGGGCCCGGTAGGTGCCGTCACCGGTGCCGGTGGCCACCCCCGCACCGACCAGGCGGCCCAGCAGTTCGGCCACCTCCGGCCGAGGCAGGTCCAGGTGGATCGACATCTCGAAGATGGTGCAGCCGTCGGTGCCGTGCCGGGCCAGTTCGGCGAACGCCCGCAGGCGGACCGGATGCGACAGCAGGGTCAGGAGGGCGGCGGCGTGCGCGGCGTCTGCGGACATCCCCTCACCGTAGGCAGCCGCCCCCGGCCGGTCATGCGAATTATCGCGCCGGATCGGCAGGGGCACCCGGGACATTTCTATTGACTCAGTTCGATGCATGGGTGAGGCTGTGCGCACAGCACTGCCTTCGGAGCCACGCGGTGCGTGCCGGCACGGGCAGCCGGCACGCAGTCCACCGCAGGCGGCCGCCCGTGCGGCCCTCGCTCAGGAGTGCTGAGTTCATGCGTACCAAAATCCTGATCTCCGCAGTTGTCGCGGTGCTCACCGCGATCTTCGCCGTCGTCCTCGTGCCGTCCGGCCCCGCCGCCGCGCACGGCAACGTCGTCAGTCCCGCCTCCCGCAACTACGGGTGCTTCGAACGCTGGGGTTCCGACTTCCAGAACCCGAACATGGCAACCTTGGATCCGATGTGCTGGCAGGCGTGGCAGGCCAACCCGAACGCCATGTGGAACTGGAACGGCCTGTACCGGGAAGGCGTCGCCGGTCAGCACGAGACGGCCATCCCCGACGGGCAGTTGTGCAGCGGCGGCCACGCCGAGAGCGGCCGCTACAACGCGATGGACGTGGCCGGCGACTGGAAGGCCACGTCGATCGGCAACTCGTTCACGGTGTCACTGTTCGACGGTGCCCGGCACGGGGCCGACTACATCCGGGTGTACGTGAGCAAGGCCGGCTACAACCCGATCACCACGCCGTTGAAGTGGTCCGATCTGCAACTGGTCACCACGGTGCCGAACACGCCCGCGGCGCAGTGGACGCAGCAGCTGTCCAACGGGGTCCAGCAGGACATTCCGGTCAGTGTGTCCGGCCGGTCCGGGCGGGCCATGGTCTACACGATCTGGCAGGCCAGCCACTCCGACCAGTCGTACTACTTCTGCAGTGACGTGAACTTCGGCGGCACCACCACACCGTCGCCGTCCACGTCGGCGTCACCCTCGTCCTCGCCGTCGTCCTCACCGTCGCCGTCCACCTCCACGCCGCCGGTCAACGGCTCCTGCGCGGCCACCCACGCGGTGACGTCCCAGTGGTCGGGCGGCTATCAGGGCGAAATCAAGATCGTTGCCGGGGGTACGGCCATCAAGAGCTGGACGGTGACCCTGACCTATCCCGGCACGCCTCCGATCGCACAGGCGTGGAACGCGGCGATCACCACCAACGGGAATTCGGTACAGGCGACAAATGTGTCCTACAACGGCAGCGTCGCGGCCGGTGCCGGTACCAGCTTCGGGTTCCTGGGTTCGGGCAGCCCTGTCGCACCGTCGGTAACGTGCGCCGCCACGACCTGACCCTTCCCTGCGCCGGTTCATCTTTGTTACAGTGCGGTTAATGGGAGCGCTCCCAGACTCGTCGTCCCCCCCTTCCTGGAGTCGTCCCCTTCGCAGAACGGAGGCCAGCCCCCTATCGCGTGGCTCATCCCCGAAGACCACGCAGTGCTGAACCTTCCGCGGGACCTGAGGCAGCCCCACCTCACCCCGCACCTCCGGCCCGGCGACGGCCCGGAACCCGGCCACGGTCCCCACCGTGACCGGCCGGCTCGCGGTCCCCACCGCGGCCCAACCGGATCGCGGTTCCCGCCGCGATCGCACCGGATCGCGGTTCCCGCCGCGACCTAACGCCTGCAGCGGCACCGGCAGCCCGGTGCCGCTGCACCGCGTTCCGCCAGGGTTCGTGCGCCACCGGTCGTTGCCGGAGAACGCCGTCTCGAACAGGTCGTTCCGCCGGTGCACCGCGGGCCGCCAGGGTTGGCGCTCCTGCCCTGGCGTGGTGAATTCGGGTTCGCATCGCACACGACCTCACCACACGCACTCGACTGCCGCCCCGAACCGGCTCACGTGTCCATTCGGCGGCGTCCTCGCCCCGACCGGCTCGATCGATTCGAGACTGTGCGACCTCACCGGGGTTCACCAACCGGAACGCGATTCTGCAACCGCCCCAGGAGCGGAGGCGAGGGCGCGGGATCGATCGGAATCGGGGTGGGATGGGGTGACGGGACGGCTGGAGATTCACGACAATGCATCTATGAACATTCACGGGGAGCTTCGGAACACCGTTGCCGTTCTGTCGAGGCCTCGGGAGCGGCCGCCGTCGCGGCGGGGGGTCGTGGCGGGGTGGGTGGCGGCCGGTGCGGCGGGCGGGTTTCTGCCGTTGCACCTGGCGTGGGCTGCGGGGGTGCCGGTGTTCGCTGATGCCGGGCGGTTCGCGGTGTGGTATTCGGGCGGGGGCGGCGCCTATCTGTGGGTGCTCAACGGGCTGGTGGTGGGGCCGGTGGTGCTGGCTCTCGGGCTGATCCGGCCGTGGGGGCGGGTGGTTCCGGGGCGGG
>DATMVU010000399.1:0-2200 GCA_035562875.1 Actinoplanes sp.
CGCCCCGCCGACCTCCGTCACCGTGCCGGCGCCCTCGTACAAGGTCGTATTGACGGTTCCGGGCACATTTGAGTCGCCGTCCATGCGAGGGGGCGTGTGGATGGTCCCAGGCGCAGATGCGTTGACGACTGTAAGCGTGGACGTGTTGACCTCCACATGTGCTGACGTGTTGATGTCTTGCTGGGATGGACTTGAGTTGACGAGGGCGTCCGCAACGGCGGCGCCGATGTCCCGGGTGGCGACCATCGGCGCGGGCACATCGGCCGACTCACCGAAGACCGGGTAGATCCCGGCGTCTCTCGCGGGCGCCAGCACCTCCTCGACCTTCTCCTGGAAGTGCGGCGAGCGGATCACTGTCACCCGGGCGCCGGTGTCGCGCAGCAGGTTCTCGAAGTGGTGCAGCCAGCGGATCGGACCGTTGCCCTCGGCCAGTTCCGCGCCGTACGAGGAGAGCGCCACCACGTGCGGGACAGCACTGTCAGCGACGGCTCCGGCGATCGTGCCGGCCAGTTCCCGGTGTGCCGCGTCGTCCCCGCTGGGAATGGTCGGGAGCAGCACGAACGCTCCGGCACACCCTTGCAGGGCGGTGGCCAGGGCCGCGCGGTCGCTGAAGTCGGCAACCGCGACCTCATCGAACCCGGCGGCATCGTTCCCTGCAACATCCTCTACGGCGGCGGCAGCGGGAACCTCGGATCCCGCTGTGGCGCGGCCGAGGAGCTGGGGATCGCGGACCACGGCCCGCACGGGCTGATTCGCGGCGAGCAGCGCGCGGGCGGCCGCTCCACCGACATGTCCGGTGACTCCGGTGATGGCAAACATGTTGACCTCCTTGATCGGTGGATTCAGTCAACAGGTGCTGGTTGAGACGATCCATGTTCGACAAGCTCGTCAACATGTCTGAGCGTCCACCATGACGGACGGACGCCCTACGCTCGACAGTCATGGATCCTCTCGGCAACCTTCTCGACGGAGTTCGGGCACACACCGCCGCCTTCTGCCGGGCGGTCCTGGACCCGCCGTGGGGACTCCGGATCGAGGACGGTGCCCTGCTCGCTTTCGCCAGCCCGATCCGCGGCCACGCCTGGGTGGTCTTCGACGACGGGGAGGCGGTGCTGATCGAGCCCGGCGGCGTGGCGATCGTGCGAGGTCCGCAGCCGTACACCGTCGCGGACAACCCCGATACCGCCTGGGACATCCGGGTGCTCCCCGGGAACCGCCTCTACACCCGAGACGGCACCGAGGTGCAGGCGGCCGATCTTCAAGAAGGTGGTGGCAGGGGCGCACGGTCGGCGGGTTCGGATCGGGGTGGTGCGGCCGGGGCGGGGGTGGGCGACCCGCGGCCGGTCGGTGGCGGCGACGTGGCAGCTGTGGAGTCGCGGCCGGGGGGTGGTGACGTGGCAGCGGTGGAGTCGCGGCCGGAGGGTGGTGACGTGACAGCGGTGGAGTCGCGGTCCGGTGGTGGGAGCGGGGTGCTGCCAGGGCCGGGGACGACCACGTTGGCGAGTGGCACCTATCAGGTGGCCGGGCACGTCAACGCCCGGCTGCTGGCGCTGCTGCCCCGGGTGGTGCACGTGCCGCGGGAGCGGATCAGCTCCTCGCTGCTGGACCTGTTCGTGTCCGAGATCGATCGGGATGAGCCGGGGCAGCAGGTGGTTCTGGACCGGCTGCTGGATCTGGCGCTCATCGCCGCCTTGCGGGTGTGGCTGTCCGAGCAGGAAGGCTGGTACCGGGCGTACGGGGATCCGCTGGTCGGCCCGGCTCTGCGACTGGTCCACGACGATCCGGCCCGGCCGTGGACGGTCGAAGGGCTGGCCGTGGCGGCCGGTGCGTCCCGGGCCGCGTTCGCCCGGCGGTTCACCGAGCTGGTCGGGCAGCCGCCGATGACCTACCTCACCCACTGGCGGCTGGATCTGGCCGCGAGCGCCCTGCGTACCAGCGATGCCACCGTCCATGCGATCGCCCGGCAGGTCGGTTACGCCAACGCGTTCGCGCTCACCGTCGCCTTCAAACGGGTCCGCGGAACCACCCCGAGCGAGCACCGAACGGCAGGCGGCCGGCCCTCGAGAACGCGGTGATCCGGGCCCGGCGGTTCCGCACGATCCGCTGACCGTGTCACCACAGATGATGGATCTGGGGTGACCGGGTGGAGCGGCGTTCCCGTCACGGGACGAAGAAACGGGCCGGCCACCCCGGATGGGGT
>DATMVU010000400.1:0-4550 GCA_035562875.1 Actinoplanes sp.
GCTGGTCGGCGTGTGACGGGATGATGTACTTCTCCATCGTCGCCCAGGCCGCGTTGAACGCGGTCCAGCTGCCGGAGATCCGGGCCTGCGACGCCTCCAGCCACAGCCAGTAGCTGAACGCCTCACTGGTGGTCTCGTGACCGTGGTCCGGCGCCTCGTCGATCAGCGTCTCGATCGAGTGGTAGGGCACGCCCTCCGGGCTGAAGTAGCCGTTGGCCGGGTTCTTCAGGTCGTTGTAGAGCTGGGTGAACCGGGCGTCCACCGAACCCTGGTCGACGACCGTGACACCCAGCTGGGCGGCGGTGTGGCCGCTGCTGGTGGCCGAGATCGTCGCGGTGGCCCCGATCGCGGCGGCCGACGAGGCGGCGACCGTGACGGACTGGCCGGTGCTCCAGTTCGACGGGGTGAAGGTGAGCGTCGCCGGGGTGACCGTGACCGCCGTGGATCCGGCGCTGCGGGCCACCGCCACCGTCACGTTCGCGGCCGGCGCCTTGCTCAGCGCGATCTTGAACGCGCCGCTGGCCCCGGGCGAGATCGCCAGGGAGGTGGCGTCGGCGACGATCGCCGGGGTGGTCGAGGCGTCCACGAAGACCGGCACGTCGGCGGTGGCGCTGCGGGTGCCGGCGTTGTCGAACGCGACCGCCTGCAGGTGGTATGCCGCGGTCTGGGCCGGCACCCCGTCCCAGGTGTACGCGTACGGCGCGGTGGTGTCGCTGCCCAGCAGCAGGCCGTCGTGGTAGAACTCGACCCGGCTGATGGTCTGCCCGGTGGCCGCGGTGGCGGTGGCCGCGATCGGGATCGACGCCGGGGCGGTGTAGCGGGTGTTCGCGGCCGGGCTGCTGATCGCCACGGTCGGCGCGTTCGCCGTCTGGTTGCAGACGGTGCCGTTCAGGGTGAACGCGGTCGGCACCGGGTTCGCCGTGGTGAACGTGCCGTTGAAACCGGTGCTCACGGTGGCGTTGGTGCCGAGCGAGCCGTTCCAGGCGGCGTTGTCGACGGTGACCTTGGCGCCGGACTGGCTGTAGACGCCACTCCAGCCCTGCACCGCCTTCTGGTTGGCGTCCGGGAAGTCGAACTGCAGTTTCCAGGTGCTCAGCGGGTCGCCGGTGTTCTTGATCTGGATGTCACCGGTGAAGCCGCCGGTCCACTGACTCTGCACCTTGTAGACCACGGTGCAGCCGGCTGCGGCATAGGCCGGGGCGCCGGCCGCGAGGACCGCACCGGCACCGAGGACGGCGACGCCGGAGACGGCCAGCCTGCGTCGCAGGCGTTGTCTGAAAGGACTCACGGGGATGGTTCCTTCCGCTACGGGGTGGTGGAACAGGTGATCGGGGACGGGATGGGATTGGTGGTGCCGGTGGTGCTGCCGAGGAATCCGAAGGTGGTGGAGGCCCCGGACGCGAGGGCGCCGTTGTAGCTCGCGTTCACGACGCTGACGGCGGTGCCGGACTGGGTGGCGGTGCCGCCCCAGGCCTGCGTGACGGTCTGGCCGGCGGTGTAGCTCCAGCCGGCCTTCCAGGCGCTGGTGGTGGCGGTCCCGTTGTTCTTGACGGTCACCTCGCCCTGGAAACCGCCCGTCCAACTGCCGGTGATCCGGTACGTGGCCGTACAGCCGGCGTTGGGTATGGGAGAGGTCGACGGGCTCGGTGACGTGGAGACGCTCGGTGACGTGGAGGGGGTCACCGAGGTGGACGGGGTCGGTGAGGTGGACGGGGTCGGTGACGTCGGGCCCCCGGTGCGATCGGCGTAGAGGATGCCGCGGCCGTTGGTGCCGAGGTAGACCCGGCCGTAGATCCGCGGGTCGCCGGCCAGGGCGTCACCGGCGTTGCCGTACTGGTGCTTGTCGTCGTTGATCCGCACCCAGTAGGCGCCGGAGTTGTCCGACCGGAACACACCGTCCACGCCGTCGACCGTGCCGACCAGGAACACCGCGGGTGCCGTCGCGCCCGGGGCGGCCTTGCCGAACGCCACGTTGATCCCCTCGGTGACGCCGCCACCGACGGTGGTGAACGTGGCGCCGGAGTCGATGGACCGGAACAGCCCGGTCTTCGCGGCCACCCACACCTGCCCGGCGGCCCCGGGGACGGCCTTCAGGTTGACCCGGCCCTCGGTGGGCAGCACGACCGGCCGGGCGGTGAAAGTCGCGCCGCCGTCGGTGCTGGTGTAGAACTTCCCGGCGGCGTACGCGTAGAAGGTCCTGGGGTCGGCCCGGTCGCTCTCCACCTTCGCCCCGGCCGGGATGCCGGTGGACGCGCTCCAGGTGCTGCCGCGGGTGGTCGAGTAGTGCACGCCCACCCCGGCCGGCGACCAGACCACCGCGTTCGCGTCGGCGCCGACCGCGACGGTGCCGCCGCCGGTCACCCCGGACGGCTCCTGCCCCTGGTACCAGGTCTTGCCGCCGTCGTTGGAGATCCCGATGTGCGGGGCCGCGTCGCCGTTGCCGACCCGGACGAAGAAGGCCGGGCTCAGCTCGGCGAAGTCCAGGCCGGTGTTGCTGCCGAGCGACGGGGTGTCGTGGAAGTTCGCCGGCACGGTGTCCAGGTCGGCGTGGTGGAAGCCGCCGACGTCGCCGAGTGCGCTGACCAGCGGGGCGCCGGTGGGCGGGCTGGCCAGGTCGAGCACCGCGGTCTCTTCGAGGCCCTTGGCGTACGGCTTGATGGTGAAGGTGGTGTTGCTGTCCCAGTTGGTCAGCTGGGTGGTGCCGTAGACGGTCGCTCCGGTGCCGTAGAGCAGCCGGTTGGAGTCGAACGGGTCGATGGCCAGGGACTCGTTCATCCAGCCGAGTTTCGGGCTCTCCTCGGGCGCCTGGGCGGTGCTGTTGAAGTCCAGCCACGGGTTCGCCGAGATGTCCATGGTGTAGCGCTTCGACCGGTTCGGGTAGCTGGTCCAGTCCCAGGCCCGGGTCCAGGTGGCGCCGTAGTCGGTGGAGCGGAAGAAGATCGCGTCCGGCCACCAGGAGATCTGGGTGGCGACCATCAGCGTGCCGGGCCGCTGCGCGTCCACGGTCAGGCCGGAGTAGCCGTAGTAGCGGTCGGCGACCGGTGTCGGCGAGATGTCGGTCCAGACCCCGGTGGTGGTGTCCAGCCGGGCCACCTGACCGGCGCCGCCGTCGTACGGCCCGCCGGTGTCGCTGGTCGCGATGAACAGATATCTGCCCTGGATCACACCCTTGTGCGCGAGATATCCGGTCGGCTGCCCGGCGACCCGCTCCCAGGTGGCGCCGGAGTCGAGCGAGCGGTAGACCGGGTTCTCCTTGTCCGCGACGCCGACGTATACAGCGGGTGACGCCGGATCGAATGTCACCCATGTCAGCCCTTGGTTCTGGCTGAGATAGCCGTTCGGGTCGGACGGATCGGCGACATAGTTACCGGCGTTGGGGAAATTGGCCACTTTCCCCCACGTGGCGCCGTAGTCGGTGCTGCGCCAGAGCCCGTTTCCGCCCTCGGCGGCGAAATAGACCTTCCGGTTGTCCCGCGGGTCCACGGCGAGCCGCTCCCCCATCCCACGGCCCGGCATGTTGCCACCCACCTTGAACGGCAGGTACGTCCGTGACCAGGTGTTCCCCTTGTCGGTGGAGCGCAGGATCGCACCGTTGCCGGGGTCCCAGGAGTTGGTGTACATGCCGACCGCGGCGTACACCCGGGTGGTGTCGACCGGGTCCGGGGCGATGCTGAGCACCCCGTTGTGACCCCAGTCGTCCTGCCCGACCCAGTCCAGCAACGGGGTCCAGCTCTGCGTCGACTGCGTCCATCGATAGGCGCCACCGATGTCGGTGCGGCTGTAGATCAGGTCCTTCTCGCCGGGGTTGAAGACGATGCCCGGCACGAAGCCACCACCGTCGATCCGGACGTTCTTCCAGGTGTACGGCTCGGCGGGAGCGGCGGTGGCGACGTTCGGGCCGGCGGCGACGGCGACCGCGGTGGCAGCGGTCATGAGGGCGGCGACGATCACGCCGCCGGTGGACCTTCGCATGGGCGGGGACCCTTTCATTGACACACATGAGTGGGAGCGCTCCCAGAAGCGTCCTGCCGATGTCATCTACATGTCAAGAGCCGGAAACTTTTCAGTGACCTCAGCCGAACACCGGGCAACCGTCCGATGGAAGCCGACAATCCGTGACATTTAGCTGCTGAAAAGGCTGTGTATCATTCGGCCGGAACACGCAGGTCGACATCATCCGAGGCGTCGGCCGGCCGACCTGGCGAGAGGCCGGTTAAGCAGCGTTCCGAATACGTGGCGTAACCGCGGGTACGGCGTAGCGGTGGAGGAGATTGCATGAAGGTTTGCGTTGTCGGTACCGGCTATGTCGGCCTTACCACGGGCGTCAGCCTGGCCTTCCTCGGCCACGAGGTGACATGTGTCGACCTCGACCAGGCCAAGGTGGACATGCTGCGCGGCGGCAAGTGCCCCATCTACGAGCCCGGGATGGAGGAGCTGCTCGCCGAGGCCGAACCGAACCTGACGTTCACCACGTCGTACGAGGAGGCCATCCCCGGCGCCGACGTGGTCTTCGTGGCGGTGCAGACCCCGTCGGCCGCGGATGGCAGCCC
>DATMVU010000401.1:0-8392 GCA_035562875.1 Actinoplanes sp.
TGGCTCTGGCTCCACGGTGTGAACAGCTTCCATGGCGGGTCCACGATGGTGCATCTGGGACGCCACACCAAGACTGACCGGATCCACGCGGCGTCGCTGCGGGCGGCCCTCTTCGACGGTGGTGACCTGGCGATCGAGCCGGTCCCCGAGTTCACCGAGGAGGAGCTGGACTGGGCTGACCCCGATCAGCTGGGACACACCACCCCGCTGGTGCCGAGTCCCGGCTGGCACTGGCACCAGCCGGACCGGACGGTCACCGCGCGGACCTGGGGCGGCAATCTGGAGATCCTGCACTGGAACCTGGCGGCCGGCCGGTGGATCCTGCCGAACGAACGGTACGCGGGATCGATCCTGCTGCTGGAGACCTCCGAGGAGATGCCGTCCGGGGAGGAGGTGTTCCGGATGCTGCGCAACTTCGGCGAGCGCGGCCTGCTGGAGCAGTTCCCGGCCGTGCTGGTGGCGGCGGCCAAGGCCACCGTGTTCCACACTCCGCGTCCGCCGGCGGAGCGGCAGGGGTTCCGGGACGAGCAGCGGGAGGCGGTGTTGAAGGCGTTCGCCACCTATCACCCGGAGGCAATGATCACCTTTGGAATCGACTTCGGACACACGTCACCGCAGTGGATTCTTCCGTACGGCGGGCAAATGACCGTCGATGGACCGGGTCGCCGCATCGTCGCTCATTACTAGTCTGGCGCCCGGCCGGGATCCGGGGCAAACTCCTTGATCAGATCGACCCGTGGCGATCACTCGTCACGGGTCGAGTTCTGTCCTGAGGGAGGCGCGCGACACCCGGGGCCGCGCACCACCGTGCCCGGCCGGAGTCGTCCGTGCGGCACGGAGGAGGCAGCCCGCGTGGGCTCAGAAAAGTCATTACGGCGGTTGACCGCAGTAGCAGGGATCAGCGTTCTCATGACCGTGGCGGGTGTCGGTAACGCCACCGGCGCGGCCGCCGCCCCGGTGGAACCGCGATTCGACGCGGTCCCCGCCGGTTCGAAGATCACCAATCTGCCGGCCGGGATGCGGGACCGTCAGGTCACCGTCATGGTCCAGCTCAGCGAGGAGCCGGTCGCGGTGGTCGACGCCGCCGCCGCGGAACCGCTGACCACGGCCCAGAAGAAGCAGCGCCGGGAGCGGATCCGCTCGGAGCAGGCCCCGGTCGAGAAGAAGGCCCGCCAGCTCGGCGGCACCGTCCTCGGCGCGTACCAGGACGCCTACAACGGCATCAAGATCCGGGTCGCCGCCGACGAGCTGGAGTCGCTCGCCGCGGCACCCGGCGTGGTCAAGGTGCACGCGCTGCAGCTGGTCAAGCCGGACAACACCCGGGGCGTGTCGATGATCGGCGCGCCGACGGCGTGGAGCGCACCGGACAACGTGCGCGGTGAGGGCATCAAGGTCGCCGTCATCGACTCCGGCATCGACTACACCCACGCCGACTTCGGCGGGCCCGGGACCACAGCGGCGTACGAGGCGGCGCACGCCTCCGAGACCGCGGCCGCCGACCCGGCGCTGTTCGGCGCGAGAGCCCCGAAGATCAAGGGTGGCATCGACCTGGTCGGTGACACCTACGACGCCGACCCGGCCAGTGACACCTACCAGCCGGTGCCGAAGCCGGACGCCAACCCGCTGGACTGTGGCGGGCACGGCACCCACGTGGCCGGCACGATCGGTGGTTACGGTGTCCTCGCCGACGGCAGCACGTACCGGGGCGCGTACGACAGCACCACGATCAACTCCAAGTCGTGGATCATCGGCCCGGGTGTGGCCCCGAAGGTGGACCTGTACGCGGTCCGGGTCTTCGGCTGTGACGGCTCCACCGACATGACGGTGGACGCCATCAACTGGGCCGTGGCCAACGACATGGACGTCATCAACATGTCGCTCGGTTCCCCGTTCGGCACCGCCGACGCGCCCGAGTCGGTGGCCGCGGACAACGCCTCCAAGAACGGCGTGATCGTGGTCGCGTCGGCCGGCAACTCCGGCCCGGCGCCGTACATCACCGGCAGCCCGGCGGCCTCGACCAGCACGATCAGTGTCGCCGCCAGCGACCCGACCCCGGCCTTCCCGGGTGCCCGGCTCTCGCTCGGCCTGGACGCGGTGAACGCCAACGGCGCCACCTTCGCCGACGGCCTGACCGCGCCGATCAAGGTGATCGGCAACGGTGCCGGGGGCATCGCGCTGGGCTGCAGCACCGAGGAGTTCGCGGCGGCCGGTGCGGCCGGCTCGATCGCGGTGGTCGCCCGCGGCACCTGCGCCCGGGTCGCCAAGGCGGTCTACGGTCAGGCCGCCGGTGCGGTCGCGGTGATCCAGGTGAACAACGTGGACTCGCTGCCGCCGTACGAGGGCCCGATCACCAGCAACCCGGACACCGGCGAGGCCGCGAACGTCACCATCCCGTTCCTCGGTGTCCCGTCGTCGGCCGGGGCGACCCTGCTCGCCGCGAACGGCAGCAGCCTCTCGCTGACGAACCTCGACCTGGAGAACCCGGGCTACAAGGCGACGGCGAGCTTCTCGTCGGGTGGCGCGCGGGTCGGCGACAGCTGGCTCAAGCCGGACGTCACCGCACCGGGCGTGAGCATCTTCTCGGCCGGTGTCGGCGCGGGTACCGGCACTGTCGCCATGTCCGGCACCTCGATGGCCGCCCCGATGACCGCCGGTCAGGCCGCCCTGGTCAAGCAGGCGCACCCGGACTGGCGCAAGGTCGAGTACTGGAAGGCGGCACTGGTCAACACGGCCGACCCGGCCGGTGTCGCGGACTACACCACCCGGATCAACGGCTCCGGCCTGATCCAGGCGCCGGGCGCGGTGAACACCCAGGTGGTGGCGCTCGGCGACAAGGGCACGTCGACGCTGAACTACGGGTTCGCCGAGCTGGCCCAGTCGTACAGCAAGCGCAAGGTCGTCAAGGTCAAGAACCTGAGCCGGACCAAGCAGACCTTCACCGTCGCAGCGACCCTGCCCGCGGGTAGCCCGCACCGGGTCAAGCTGTCGAAGACCACCGTGACACTGGCCGGTAAGGGCGAGACCGAGATTGGCGTCACCCTCCAGGTGGCGGCCGGGACCGCCGGCGACTCCAGCGCGTTCAACGACGTCGCGGGCCTGATCACGCTGACCCCGACCGGCAGGAGCAACGACGGTGTCGCGCTGCGGGTGCCGTACTACCTGGTGCCGCAGGCCGTGTCGAAGGTGAGCACGAAGCTGGACACCGGAGCCCTGAAGAAGAAGGGCTCGGCTACGGCCACCGTGACCAACTCCAAGGGCGCTGTCGCCGGTGCGGCGGACGTCTTCGCGTGGGGTCTGTCCGACGGGCGGGACGCCGCCGGAGCCGCCGACCTGAAGGCCGTCGGGGTGCAGAGCCTGCCCGCCGACAACGCGATCGCGTTCGCGATCAGCACCCACAACCGGCTGTCCAACGCGGCTCGCAACGAGTTCGACGTGTATGTCGACGTCAACGGTGACAAGGTCGACGACTATCTGGTCGTGGGCGCCGACTACGGCCTGCTCACCACCGGCGACCTGACCGGTCAGCTGGTCACCGCGGTCTTCGACCTGCGGACCGGTGGCGCCACCCTGGAGTTCTTCGCCGACGCACCGTTCGACGGCAGCACCATCGTCCTGCCGGTGCTGATCTCGCAGCTCTGCGAGGCCGGCTCGCCGTGCCTGTCGGCGGCGAACCCGCGCCTGACCTACCACGTGGCGAGTGTCGGCCTGATCGACGGCAACAACGACACCATCGCCGGGACCGCGACCTTCAACGCGTTCACCCCGGCCCTCACCACCGGCCTGATCGGGGAGGTCGCACCGAACCGGTCGCTCACCTCGAAGATCACCCTGAACAGGGCCGAGCTCGCCACGAGCCCGGCCAAGGGTCTGCTGGTGGTCAGCCACGACAACACCAGTGCCACCGAGGCTCAGCTGATCCCGGTCAAGTGAGCCAGGTCCTGTGTGGCAGAACCCCGCGGGGCTGCCGCACAGGAGCTAGGCGGTACGACGGACCGGGGGCCGCTGTTCCGCCTCGGTCCGGACGACGGCTTGCCGGGCGGCGAGCAGTGCCGCCCGGGCAGCCGCCGCCGACCGGACCGCCTTGTCGGTCCGGGAGCCGAGCAGGGCCGTCAGCCGGGTGCCCAACTGGTCCCGGCTGAACGGCTTCGGCAGGAAATCGTCGGCGCCGGCGTGCAGAGCCGTCATGATCTGATGATGGTGCACGTCGGCGCTGATCACTATCACCGGGGTCGTGGCGATCGCCGGTGAACTCCGGATGATCCGGCAGAGTTCGATCCCGGACACCCCCGGCATGCGTACGTCGGCAAGCACCGCGTCGACGCCTCCGGCGGCCATCAGCTCCAGTGCCCCGGCCGCGTCCCCGGTCGTGAGCACGTCGTAACCGAGCCGGTGCAGGACGAGCGTCAGCAGTTCGCGGTGGTCGAACTCGTCGTCGGCGATGAGCACGGTGGCCACGGCTACCTCCAGATCTCGTCAGTACTCCTCTTCGGCAACCCGGAAGAACCCCTGAGCGCGAAATAGGGTGGGGGTATGCGTGCTGCCGTTTTCCGCGAGCCGGGTCCCGCTTCCGTCCTGCAGATCGTCGACCGTGAGCTGCCGCTCGCCGGTGCGGGGGAGGTGCGGGTCCGGATCGTGTACTCCGCGGTGAACCCGACCGACACGGGCACCCGGGCCGGGCGGGGCGTGCCGGACGGGGTGGCCCCACCACGGGTGCCGAACCAGGACGGTGTGGGTGTGGTGGACGCGCTCGGCGAGGGTGTGCAGGATCTGGAGCCCGGCGACCGGGTCTGGGTGTGGGATGCCGGGTTCGGCCGGGCCGACGGCACCGCCCAGGAGTTCGTGGTGCTACCCCGGCGGCAGGTGGTGCGGATGAACGACGACGTGCCGATCGAGGTAGGCGCCGCGCTGGGGATTCCCGCGCTGACCGCGCACCGGTGCCTGACGGTGGCCGCGGACGGCCCGGCCCGGCTCGAGCCGGGTGCCCTGGACGGCCGGACCGTGCTGGTGGCCGGCGGGGCGGGTGCGGTCGGCAACGCGGCGATCCAGCTCGGCAAGTGGGCCGGAGCGTTCGTGTTGACCACCGTCAGTTCGAAGGAGAAGGCCGAACTGGCGCTGGCCGCCGGTGCCGACGCGGTGATCGACTACCGGGAGGAGGACGTCGCCGCCCGAGTCCGCGAGATCAGCCCGGACGGGCCGGACGTGATCGTCGAGGTGGACACCGGCAACCTCGATCTGGACCTGGACGTGATCGCCCCGGGCGGCAACATCGCGATCTACGTGGGCGGGAAGTTCAGTGTGCCCAGTTTCAAGGCGATGCTGAAGAACGTCAGCCTCGACTTCGTGCTCACCTACACCACCCGGCCCGAGGAGAAGGCGAACGCGGTCGAAGCCGTCGCCGAGGCGGTCAACGCGGGCGCCTTCCGGGTCGGTACGGAGGCCGGGCTGCCGCTCGCCCGGTTCCCGCTGGATCGCATCGCCGAGGCGCACGAGGCGGTCGAGAACTACGCGGTCGGCAAGGTGATCATCGAGGTGACGACTCCCTGAGCAGCACGTCCGCGACCCGTTCGACACCCCGCCCGTCGACCGCGGCCCAGCCCCGGACGGCGAGTGCGGTGCGGTCGGCCGGATTCAGCAGCAGTCGGCGCAGCGTGGTGACGGCGTGCTCGTCGAACGCACCGAGCCGGCCCAGCCCCGCCGCGTAACCACGGGCGACGGTCCGGTCGTACCCGAGGATCTGGTTGTCGACCACCCAGACCAGGGCTGCCGCCCGCCCGAGACAGAGCAGCTCCCAGGTCGACGTGCCGCTGGCGCTGACCACCAGGTCGGCTTCGGCGAGCAACTCCGGCAGCCGGTCGGTCGGATCGATGATGTCGAAGCGCTGGCCCTCACCGGGCGGGATCCGCGCCAGGTCGGCGCGCAGGCCCGGGTCGGCCGCGATCACTGTCGCGTCGAACGGTGCCGCGGTGTCCGCGAGCAGTTGCGCGACCTGCGGCGCGGCCCGATAGGCGTCGGTTCCGCCGAAGAACGCGACAACCTTTGCGGTACGTCCGGAGTGGTGCACCGGGGCGGCGAGTGGACGCAGCCGGCGCACCGAGGAACGCAGGAGCGCGTAATCGATTCCGGTCAACCGGATACCGTCCGCGTCGAGCACGGTGTCCAGGTTCTGGTCGACGTACACGTCCGCGTCCTGCCCACGGATGTCACCGTCCACGATGGCCAGAACGGTCCGCCCGGTGGCCCGCACCGCCTTGGAATGTGCCGCCGGCAGGGTGTACGAGTCCACCACCAGCGCGTCCAGCCTCAGCCGTTCGACCGCCGCGACCAGCCCGACCTCGTCGTACGGCGCCGGATGCCAGGGCAGTCCCCGCTGCTGGAGTTGCGCCTCGGCCCACGCCACCCCACCGAGGTCGCTGAGGAAGTGCACGTCCACACCCCGCGCGACCAGTTCCTCGGCCAGTGCCACACACCGGACGAGATGCCCCACCCCGGTCTTCGTCCCGGCGTCGCAGCGGATACCGATGACGGTCACGCCTGCTCGAGTTCCTTCTGCGCGATGTGAGCGTTGAGTGCGGCCAGCTCGGGGCGGTCGGCGAGCCAGTCGGCGAGTTCCCGGACGGCCACCGGGGCGTCGCCGAACTGGTCCACGATCTGCTCGATCAGCCGCCAGTCGTCCTCGGTGTCCAAGGTCAGCCGCAGGTGCGAGAGGTCCGGCAGCACCGTCATCCCGATCACGTCGAAGTCGGCCGGGTGTGAGTAGATGTACGAGGTCACATGCGTGCGGTGATGGTCGTACGCCAGTTTGTCGATCTCTTTGAGGGTCGCCCCCCGGACCACCTCGACGTCCAGGCCACGCGGCAGCGTCCGGGTGATCGACGTGGTCAGGTAGTCGGCACCGGCCGCCGCGAACACCCGGTAGGCGCGGGCCACCAGCCGCGGGTCCAGCAGCGGGCAGTCCGCGGTGAACCGCATCACGTGCTCGGCCGACCGGGTCTCCAGCACCCCGAGGAACCGGGTGAGTACGTCGTCGACCGGACCGCGGTAGCAGTCGACGCCGATCCGTGCGCACTCGGCGGCAACCGCGTCGTCGTCCGGCTCGATCGTGGTGGCCACCACCAGGTCGTTGAGGACACCGCTCTCCCGGGCGGCCCGGACCACCCGGTCGAGGACGGTCCGGCCGCCGAGTTCGCGCAGCACCTTGCCGGGCAGACGGGTGGAGCCCATCCGGGCCTGAATGATCCCGAGGGTGGTCATCATCGTCCTTTTCGGATGCGATTGCGGGCCGCCCGGGCCAGGACGAGCCCGGCCTTGGCGGCGCGATAGCCGAGGTTGCCGCTGAACGCGGCGATCTGTGTCTTGGCGCGGCCCAGTTCGGCCTCGCGTTTCTCCAGCTCGACTTCGAAGAACCGGGCACGTTCCTCGGCGTCGGCGAGCTGCTGCCGAAGAGCGGCGACTTGCAGGTGCCGCTCCCGCTGTCCGATCAGCGTTCCCTCACCCGGCTGCGCTACGACCGCGCTCGCACCCGGCTGCCCCGCCGCGGCTTGTTTGCCGAGCTGCCCGGCGACCACCTTCTTACCCGACCTTTCCGAAATGTCGGGTAGTCCCGCGGCTCCGGCGAGGACCGCGATCAGCCGGATCACGTCGGTGACACCCGGCCACGGGTGGTGGTAACCGCCGTCGATCAGCAGATGAGCGAATCGGGCGAGCGCGTCCGAGCGATCCGGTTCGTTCGGGTTCAGAACCGTGAACCGCTCACCGTCGACCAGCACGTTTCCGGCGGTCGCCAGGGGCAGCTCGGTCATCCATCCGGTGAGCAGCCGCCGCAACTGCGGCAGATCGCGCCCGAGTGCCGCGCTGAGCAGCCGTTCCTCCAGCAGACAGCCGGTCGGCAGTGGTTCGGCCGTCCCGTTCGCGATCCGGCGCAGCCAGCCCTCCGGCGTGCCGATGATCTCAGTGACCACCTCGGACCCGCCGGCCCCCGAGCCGACCACCCCGGACCCGCCGAGCCCCGAGTCGACCATGCCCGACCCGCCGGTCCCCGCGTAGGCCGATGCTGAGCTGCCGGTTTTCGAGGTGGTCGCTTCCGGGCCGCTGGTGAAGAGTGCCGGTGGTAGCGGGACGGCCTGGCCCGGCCGGGTGGCTCGCTGGGCGATGACCAGCCAGGCGGGGGCCAGTTCGGCGCCGATGCCGCGGCGCACGGACGCGGCGGCCAGCCGCCGGGGATCACTGAGGACCGATCCTTGCCGGTACGCGGAAGCCGTCGCGCTCGCGGCCAGAGCGGCGAGCGCGTCGAGTGGCCCGTACCGCAGCGTCTCGGGGTTGACCAGAAGGGTAGGGCTGGCGGGCAGTGGCCAGAGAGCGGCTGTCCCGGACACCGGAAGTCCTTCGGCGCCAA
>DATMVU010000402.1:0-6671 GCA_035562875.1 Actinoplanes sp.
CCGGCCGGCGGATGACTGCGGGCTGGGCGCTGAACACGGACCGGGCCGCCTGGATCGCATCGTCCTGGGCGGCCCTCTCCTGGAGGACCTCGGCCTGGTGCCGGTCGAGCAGGGCCGGCACCCGGTCGGGTTCGTCGAGTGCCAGCCGCACCTGCTTGACCGTGAGGCCGGCGTCCCGCAGCAGGGTGACCAGCATGACCTGCTCCACCTGCTCGAACTCGTACGACCGGAACCCGGTCCGGTCGTCCACATGAGCCGGCACGATCAGCCCCTCGGCGTGGTAGAACCGCAGCGCCTGCGGGGTGAGGTGGCACATCTCGCTGAAGTCCTTGATCGACAACATGCTTACAGGTTGCCCCTTCCAGTAACAGGAAGGGCAAGCTACGGCAGCGGCAGTGAGGACAGCGGTTTGGTGACGGCGAACGCGAACGTCGTCTTGATGGAGGCTAGCGACGGGATGGCCCGGATCTCCCGGCGCAGGAGGTCCTCGTACGCCTCGAAGGATTTGATCACGATTTTGACCAGGTAGTCGTCGTCTCCGGCGAGCAGGTAGGCCTCCACCACCTCGGGGATCGAGCGGAGTCTCTCCTCGACCTCGTCGACCACTGCCGACGTGTGGGACAGCAGTGTCAGGCGCACGAACGCGGTGATCGACAGGCCGAGTGCGGCCGGAGACAGCATCGCGGCGTATCGTTCGATCACCCCGGACTCCTGCAGCAGCCGGACCCGCCGCAGGCACGGTGACGGAGACAGCCCGACCCGGTCGGCGAGGTCCTGGTTGGTGAGCCGGCCGTCCTTCTGCAGCTCGATGAGGATTTTCCGGTCGATCGAATCCAGCGTCATCACGTAGCAGATTCTGCCACTGGTGGTCGTCTCATTGGCAGATTACGCAATCGTCTGCTGCTCGCTTTCTCCTAACGTTGCTCGCAACAACGGAGGGAGTCAGTGGTGGCACGTCGACGCGGTGCGTTCGCTCTCGCGGTGGCCGTCCTGTTGTGGGCCTCGTTCGCGCTCACCATCCGCGGGCTCGGGGCGTCCGGGCTGACCCCGGCCGATGCGGCGGTCCTGCGGTTCGCCATCCCGGTGCTGATCCTCGCGCCGTGGCTGCCGCGAGCGGTCCGGGCGGTCCGGCGGGAGAGGTTCGAGGTGGTGGCGGCGCTGTCGCTGGCCGGGCTTCCGCACTTCCTGCTCTCCGCGTGGGGCGGCAGCCTGACCTCGGCGGCACTGGTCGGCCTGCTGCTGCCGGGTTCGGTCCCGCTGTTCGTGGCCCTGATCCTGGCCGTGCGGGATGCTAAGTGGATCGGCCGGCGCCGCGTGTCCGCTCCAGCGCCGATCGGCCGGCGGCGGTTGTCCGCCCTGGGCGCGATCGTTCTGGGGATCGGGGCCACCGCCACGCTGACCACCGGGGCGGCGGCCACGTCCGGGATCGCCGTGCTGTTGACGGCCGGATGCGCGTGGGCGGTCTACACCATCGGGCTGCGTCACACCCGGCTGGACGTGATCAGCGTGATCCTGCTCGTGTGCACACCGTCCGCCCTGCTCACGCTCACCCTGGCCGGAATCGGCGCGCTGCCGTCGACCGTGCTCGACGGCAGCGCGCCGTTGTCACAGGTGGCGCTGTTCAGCGTTCTCCAGGGCCTCGGGACCGGCATCGTCTCCACCGCGAGTTACGCCTACGCGGTCCGCTGTCTGGGCAGTGGCATCCCGGCGGTGACCGGCGCGCTCAGCCCGGTGCTGACCACGCTGCTGGCGGTTCCGCTGTTCGGCGAACCGATCACCGCCGGCATCGTCCTGGCCCTGGCCTTGATCGTCGGCGGAGTGCTCACCTACCAAACCGCGCCGACGGCCGTGCCGACCACCAGAGACATGTCGAAGACGAAAGCCAGGCCGAAGGCGCAGGGCGGGCCGAGGGCTCAGCCGTCGACCGCTGTCGCCTCCAGTTCGACGAGCTGGCCGGGGATCGCCAGGCGGGTGACGCCGAGCATCGTGGTGGCCGGCGCCACCCCGGCCGCGCCCAACCGCCCCGCCAGCACCCCGTAGTGCGCAAACAGCAGGTCCACATCGGTGGTGTAGACGTTGAGGCGGACCACGTTCGCCAGGGTCATCCCGGCTCCGGCGAGCACCGCCTCCACGTTGTCGAGGCTCAGGGCGAGCTGGGCGGCGATGTCGCCCTCGTGTTCGGGTCTGCCGTCGTCAGTCATCGACGTCTGTCCCGAGCAGTACAGGGTCCGGGCCGGCCCGTCGACGAGTTCGCCCTGGTTGAAGCCGAGTTCGGTGGACCAGGTCCACGGGTTGATCGCGGTTCGTGTCATGGGGGCAGCCTCGCCGCCAATCACGACATCCTGTGTCAGGTATTGCCGTAGAGTTCCGCGGATGCGCGCCGACCGCCTCGTCTCGCTGGTGCTGCTGCTGCGGCAGCGTGGTCGGCTGACCGCCGATGTGCTGGCCCGCGAGCTGGAGGTGTCCACCCGCACCGTGCTGCGGGACATCGAGGCGCTGTCCGCGGCGGGCGTCCCGGTTTATGCCGAGCGGGGGCGGCACGGCGGGTTCGCCCTGCTCCCGGGCTTCCGCACCGAGCTGACCGGTCTCACCCACGATGAGGCTCTGGCTCTGCTGACGGCCGGTGGTTCACCCGCGTTCGGTCTCGAACCGGCGTTGTCATCGGCGCTGCGCAAGGTCGCCGACGCGGTTCCGGCGGGCGCGACGGAGGCCGCCCGGCGCCTGCTGGTGGAGCCGGAGACCGGGCTGCTGCCCCGGCGTACGTCCCCCGACGAGGTGCCGGCGGCGACGATGGCCGCGGTCCGGCGGGCGGTCCTGGCCGGGCGGCGGCTGCGCCTGCACTACGCGGCCACCGGCGAGGAGCCGCGGTGGCGCACCGTCGACCCGATCGGCCTGGTCACCGTCGACGACCGCGGCTACCTGCTGGCCCTCCGGGACGGCGCGGACCGCACCTACCGGCTGTCCCGGATCCGGGCCGCGGAGACGCTGCCCGATCCGGCGCGCCGGCCGGAGTCGGTCGATCTGGACGCGGTCTGGCGGGAACGCTGCGGGCGGTTCCTGGCCACCGGTCACATCCCCGTTCTGGTACGGGTGCGGTCCGCCCGCCGCGACGACCTGTTGCGGACAGCGGTCGCGGTCCGGGCCGAAGAGCAGGAAACCGATGATTGGGTACGGGTGGAGGTCACGTATCAGGACCTGTGGCACGCCGAATGGGCGCTGTGGCGACTCGGCGCCGATGCCGAGGCCCTGTCCCCACCCGGGCTGCGTGCCGCCCTGCACGACCGGGCCGCCGCCATCGCCGCCCGCTACTCCACAGCTTGCGATCAGCGCGGCCACTCTGGGTCGCTGGACACCCACCCTCGGGCATCATGATGATCAATTCCAAAGTGGTCACTGTACGTAATGTTCATGATCGACTACGGCCCGCACAGTGGTGCTGGATGTCACTTGAACTGGGATTTTCCGGCCGGGTTTCGGTGTCGTAACCTACGCAACGTGATCTTCTTCGACGACGCGGACGCTGTCGCCATCCAGGACTCCCCGGCCGTCTCCGCCTCCGGCGGCACCCTCACCATGGCCGGCCGGCTGGCCGCCGGAGTCGGCGCCGCGACGCTGATGATCGTCGCGGTCGCCGCCGCGGTGGCGGCCACCGCCGTAGCCCTGATCTGACGGAGCCGGCTCGATCCGCGGGGCGGCGGCGCTCCGGGGCGGCCCTGGAGGCCTCCGTCGACAGGGTCAGGGTGGCGGTCAGCCGCGGGAGCGAGACGTCGACCGTCAGGTAGGGAATGCTATCCCTCGGCGTCTGCCAGGGCCTTCTCCACCGGATCCGGGACGAGGGCGGTCCTGCCGGGGACCAGCAGGGCCACCGCGAAAGCCGCCGCGGCCGCCGATGCCAGGATCAGGAACGACAGCGTGTAGCCGGATTCCGCGGGCAGGCCGTGGGCGCCCGGGTGCGCGGTCACCACCGCGCTGACCACAGCGGTGCCGATGGAGGCGCCGATCGTGCGGATGTTGGTGTTCATACCGCTCGCCGCGCCGGTCTGATGCCGGGGCACGCTCTGCACGATCAGGTTGACCATCGACGAGTAGATCAGGCCGGGACCCACCCCGAAGATCGCCCCGGCCAGCACGACCGTCCACTTCTGATCATGTGCGTGCGCCAGTGTCAGACAGGACAGGGTGCCCATCGCCGAACCCCACAGCAACTGCGCCTTGTTGCTGACCCACCGGGTGAGTGGTCCGCTCAGCGACCCGAAGACGGCCATCGCGATCAGCATCGGGGCCATCAGCAGGCCCGCGCCGGTGACGGTGGCCCGAACCCGTACCCGGAGAAGGTGGGGATCTGGATCATCTGGGGGAGGAACGCGAAGACGCCGAACATCGCGGCCCCGAAGAGCAGCGCGGACAGGTTCGTGGTCCAGACCGCGGGCAGGCGCATCATCCGCATGTCGATCAGCGGTTCGGCGGAGCGCAGCTCGGTGGTCATCCATCCGGCGAAAAGGGCGACGGCCAGGACGAACAACGTCACGGTACGTCCGGACGACCAGCCCCAGGCGGCGCCTTTGCTCAACGGCAGCAGCAGCGCGACCAGCCAGCCGCCGAGCAGCGCCGCCGACAGCACGTTGATCCGGCCGGGGCTGCGCACCGGGGACGCCGGGACGAGCCGCCACGCCAGCACGGTGACGACGCTGACGACGGCCATCGGGATCCAGAACAGCCAGCGCCAGTCGAGGAACCCGACGATCGGGCCGGCCAGCACGATGCCGACCCCGCTGCCGGTGGCGCGCCATCATCGACCTGCTCAACCGGGACTCGGAGATGTTCGGCTCGTGCCGCGCGGTGATGTACGGAGCCGGCCAGCCCCTTTTCGACCGCGCGAAAGAGGCCGGAGAGATCCGCCCGGACGCCGCGTTCGACGATGTCCTCCGGATGGTCTCCGGCCTCACCGCAGCCACCTTCGTCGACGACGCCCAGCGCGAGCGGGTCCTGACCTTCGCCCTCGACGGCCTGCGTGGCCGCCACTGACCACTGATCGGAAGACCGAGGGTTCGAGTCCCCCCGGTCGACGAAGCCTCGACCGGCGCGAAGGTGATGAGGTTCGCCGGGCCGGCCGTTGTCCTGTCCGGTGAGCGTCTCGCCTGGTCACCGTTCGTACCTGAGGTTCCGGAACCGGATCTTCGTCTTCTGGGATGGCGGCAACGGTCAATTGGATTTACAGTGCGGAAACGCTCTGTTCATCGAACTTGATCAAAAGTCCCGGGGGTGTCCGTGGGCGAAGCCCTGCTCGAAATGCGGTCGATCACCAAGGAGTTCCCCGGGGTCGTCGCATTGTCCGACGTCAGCCTGGCCGTCACCGCCGGGGAGATCCACGCGATCTGCGGAGAGAACGGCGCCGGTAAATCCACGCTGATGAAGGTGCTCAGCGGGGTCCACCCGTTCGGAGCCTATCGGGGCGCCATCCACTATCGGGGTGAAGAGTGCCGGTTCACCGACATCCGGGCCAGTGAACAGGCCGGGATCGTCATCATCCACCAGGAGCTCGCGCTGGTCCCGGGCATGTCTATCACCGAGAACATCTTCCTCGGCAACGAGCCCCGGCGCTGGGGACGAATCGATTGGAAGGCCGCCAACCACCGGGCCCTGGAACTGATGGGCATGGTCGGGCTGAACGAGGACCCGGACACCCTGATCAAGGACATCGGGGTCGGGAAACAGCAACTCGTCGAGATCGCCAAAGCGTTCGCCAAGGACGTGAAACTGCTGATCCTGGACGAGCCGACGGCCGCCCTGAACGAGAACGACTCCCGGCACCTGCTGGACCTGCTGCGCGGATTCAAGGACCGCGGCATCACCTCGATCATGATCTCGCACAAGCTCAACGAGGTGGAGGCGATCGCCGACGCGATCACCATTCTGCGGGACGGTCGGACCATCGAGACCCTCACCGTCGGTGCGGACGGGGTCGACGAGGACCGGATCGTACGGGGAATGGTCGGCCGTGATCTGGAGAGCCGATTCCCGGAGCACACCCCGCAGATCGGTGACGTGTTCTTCGAGGTCCGCGACTGGACCGTCCGGCATCCGATCTCCGCGGAGCGCCTGGTCTGCAAGAACTCCAGTTTCACGGTGCGCCGGGGCGAGATCGTCGGATTCGCGGGACTGATGGGCGCCGGCCGCACCGAACTGGCGATGAGTGTGTTCGGGCGGTCGTACGGCGTACACCTCGGGGGGAAGGTCTTCAAGGACGGTCACGAGATCGCGCTGCATTCGGTGGCCGACGCGATCGCCCACGGGCTCGCCTACGTCAGTGAAGACCGTAAAGCGATCGGCCTGAATCTGCTCGACGACGTGAAGACGTCGGTGGTGGCCGCGAAACTGTCGAAGATCACCCGGCACGGCGTTCTCGACCAGGCCGCGCAGTACCACGAGGCCGAGGGCTACCGGCGGAGTCTGCGCATCAAGACACCGAGTGTCGACGAGGGCGTCACCCGGTTGTCCGGCGGCAACCAGCAGAAGGTGGTGCTGGCGAAATGGATGTTCACCGACCCCGATCTGCTGATTCTCGACGAGCCCACCCGGGGCATCGACGTGGGCGCGAAATACGAGATCTACGGCATCATCCAGCGGCTCGCCGACGAGGGGAAGGGCGTCATCGTCATCTCCTCGGAACT
>DATMVU010000403.1:0-1703 GCA_035562875.1 Actinoplanes sp.
CATCGGTCTTCAAAGGCGAACCGACCCCGATCTCCTGACCACCATCATGAAGGCCCGGATCGTCGCTCCTTGCGATCCGGGCCTTCAACTTCACCTTCTCCGGTACGGCGGTCAGCCCCACAACCGCAAGAAGCAGGTCCCGCCCTACCCCGCCGAGGTGGGCCTACCGCCCGGACCGCCCGGCGACCGCCGGGCGTGAGCGGTCCGTTCCCGCAACCACCTCCCGCTCCGGGCGGCGGGCAACCATGCCGCTGACCGGCCCACCCGACCCAGCGCCCGACCGCCTTGGCACACCGACCCGCCCCGGCCTCCGGCCCATCCCCGGCTCTCCGGCCCACCCGGTGGTCCGGCCTTGAGCGGGGGACCTGCGTGTCGGGTCGGGTTTGAAGCGGCGTCGAACATCGGCGGTCATCCAGTTGAAGCGGCGGGCTGCCTAGTTCAAGTAGAAGACCACCGCGTCGTCCAGGTCTTCACGCCGGATACCCAGGCTGTCGACCGGGCGGTCGGTGGCCTCCTCCCACGGTGTGCCCTCGGCCAGGTCACGCAGCACCAGCACCTTGGTGACACCCATCGAGATCAGGTAGTCCGAACTGGCGGCGTCCGGGAAGTTGGCCACCCTGGTCCGGAGTTCGATCTGCTGCTGGGCCGCGAAGCTCCCGCCACCGTTGGTGACCTGCTGAAATCTGGTCGTCGTCCACAGCTGAACGATCTGATCGGTCAACTCGGAGGTGGGCAGGACCAGCATCGGACCGGGAACCGTGCGCATCGACGCCGGCTGTGCCGGAACGACCGGATGTGCCGTCATGTTCCAGCCCTCCAGAAGCACAAGCGCCAGTGGGGTCAGGGTCGCCAGGCGCAGCCAGGGGCCCGGCCACGGTGGGATCCGCTGGGCGGCGAAATGCTCGGTCCGGCGAACCAGGTCATCGACCGCGCCAGCAGCCAGAATCGCCAGCAACAGCGTCACCCAGAGCATCAGACGACCCGGGATCCGCTGATCAAAAGCAGCCGGGAAATGACCGAACAGCGGCAGGTACGTCCACCGGCCGTCGAAGAAACTGGTCCCGAGAGTGAGGATCACCGCCACCACCAGTCCAGCGACGAGCATCAGCCGGTGCCGGAACCGCCAGATCGACAGGAACAACCCGGCGAGCGCCAGCGCGTACAGGGCGAACCCCGGCAGCAGCGACATCTCGGCGGCCCAGCCCAGCGACTCCCGCGCGGTGGTGTGGGCGGCGCCCCAGATCCGTGACTCGGCCGGCCCGATCAGCAGACTCCGCAGCGGCGGGGAGAAGAAGGTGATCTCCTCGACCCGGGAGCCGGTGTTCAGGGCCCGGACATACGGCAGAGCGATCACCGAACCGACTGCGACGAACGTCTGCACCCCCAGCGCGTTGACGACGAACAGCCACCAGGCGATGGTCGGCTTCTTCGGCGGTGCGGGTTGTCGCCGGGGTTTACCGGCCCCCCACCGGGAACCTTCCCGCATGGTGGTTCCCCGCCGGGCCGCCCGCTTCCGGGCAGCCTCGGTAACCGGCCGCCGCGCACCGAAGAGCAGCCACCGTCGCCGCCCTTTCAGCTCCCGTTGCGGACTCGCCAAGACCTGCACATCCGCACCGGCCGTCGGGTGCACCCCTGGGCCAGGCTTCGATGCGTCCCCGCCGCGCTGCTGCGCCACGCCCGTCCCGCCGGACTCCTGCGTCCCG
>DATMVU010000404.1:0-7637 GCA_035562875.1 Actinoplanes sp.
CGAGGCGGTGAACCTGAACTACGGCTATACCGACCCGACCCTGAACGACACGACCGCCCGCACCAACGTCGGCTACATCGGCGGCCACCTGTACGGCACCGAAGCCGCCGGACGGCTCGGCCCCTACCCGCTGGCCGCCCAGTACGGCAAACCGGTGTGGATGACCGAATGGAATCTGCACGCCGCAGACGGCAACGGCTCCACCATCTGGGGCGACCCGGCCAATCAGACGGTCTGGAACGAGACCCTCGACGACATCATGCGCACCGTCCACAAGTCGATGGAATCCAACTGGAGCGCCTACATCTGGTGGTACGGCAAACGGTTCTACTCGTTCATCGGTGACGGCGAAGCAGCGTACGGGACCACCACCGGTGCGCCGTTGAAACGGGGCTTCGCGTTCGCCCAGTACGCCAAATACGTACGGCCGGGGTATCAGCGTGTCGCTCTGACCAAGAGCAGCAAAGCCACACCCTTGGAGGTGACCGCCTACCAGGGTGACGGCAAGGTCACCCTGGTCCTGCTCAACCGCTCGGCCGGCGCCGTCAACGGTGCCGTACTACAGGCGCCGCGGAACGTCACCCGGGCCGAGCACTATCTGACCTCGGTGAACGCCAACGCCGCCGCACAGACCACGACGGTCAACGGGTCCCAGGTCACCGTCAATGTCCCGGCCCGCAGCATCTCCACCGTCGTCCTCACCCTGTGACGTCCGGCAGGACCGGACCATCGGCCCGCAACCGGTCCAGAGTGCTGCGATGCCGCCATCGCCGCATCACGGACTGCCGGCACCACCAACGCCGCCGCCAACCGTGAGGCCCAGACGGGGAGGAATGAGGGGCCCGTCGACATCGAGGAAGAGCAGCGGGCGCGCTGCGGAGCCGGTCACGACGGCAGGGTGTCGGCTACCGGTCCCCGCGCGATCGACCTGAACGGTTCACCGGTGGTGGTCGTCCAGGAGGGCGCCGTAGGTGTCGGGGCGGCGGGTGCGCAGGAACGGGAACAGGGTCAGCCAGTCGGTGCGCTGGTCGAGGTCGAGGTCGGCGACGAGCACCGCCTCCTCGTCGCGCGGGGCCTGGGCGAGGATCCGGCCGTACGGGTCGGTGATGAACGAGGAACCGTAGAAGCTGATGCGGCCCTCGTCGCCGGTGCGGTTCGGGACGACGATGAACAGGCCGTTGGCGATGGCGTGTCCGACGATCACCTGCTGCCACAGGGGCCGGGTGTCGAAGCCGGGGTGGTCGGGTTCGGAGCCGATCGCGGTGGGGTAGGCGACGATGTCGGCGCCGGCCAGCGCGTAGAGCCGGGCCACCTCCGGGAACCACTCGTCCCAGCAGGTCGGCAGGCCGATCCTGGTGTCGCTGCCGGGTAGCCGGTGCAGGGGGTGAGCGCCGTCGGCGGGCCCGGGGCGGAAGTACCTGTCCTCGGCGTACCCCTCGGTGACCGGGATGTGGGTCTTACGGGTCCGGCCGACCAGGTCGCCGCCGGGGCCGAGCAGCACGGCGGTGTTGAAACCGAGACCGTCGTCCTGGTCGGCCCGTTCGTAGAGGGAGGCGTGCACGGTGATCCCGTGCCGCTGCGCGGCCGCCGCGGCGAACGTGACGGTCGGGCCGGTGAGCAGGTCTTCGGCGGCGTCGGCGGGGTTCCCGGCCGGGAGCTGGAAGGCCGGGTACTTCGACAGGGTCAACTCGGGCAGGAAGACCACAGTGGCCCCGGCCTCCGCGGCGACGGCGATGGCGTCGTCCAGGACACCGATCAGGGCGTCGCGGTCGGCACGCCAGTGGTGCTGGACCAGCCCGACCCGGACCGGCTGCCGGGTCGGCCCGGTGACGCGGGCGGGGGAGTCGAGGACGGGCGCCTGGATCAGTCTCATCGTCGAATTCCAGCACACCCGGCCCCGGTCAACGATCCTTGCAATAGCCCGGCTCACCGGGCGCCCCGTCATGACGGCGCTTCGGCGACCCGGTTACGGCCGGACTGCTTCGCCTCGTACAGGGCGTCGTCGGCCAGTTTCAGCAGCCGTTCCGGCAGAGCACCCGGGACCGCCACCGACGACGACACCCCGACACTGATGGTGACCCGCCCCAGCGCGGCCGCCGCATGTGGTTCGGCCAGCGCCGACACCGCCCGGCAGACCCGTTCGGCGGCGTTCCGGGCGCTCGGGCCGTCGGTGTCGGGCATCACGATGCAGAACTCCTCGCCGCCGTACCGGGCCACCAGATCCGTCGACCGCACGTTGCCGGCCAGGGTCCGGGCGACCAGCTGCAGGCAGGCGTCACCGCCCTGATGACCGTAATGGTCGTTGTAGAGCTTGAAACTGTCGATGTCGATCATCGCCAGGCCGAGCGGCTCCTCGGAACGCGCGGCCCGCGCCCACTCGTGGTCGAGGACCTCGTCGAGGCGCCGGCGGTTCGGCAGCCCGGTCAGCGGATCGGTGATGGCGAGGAACTCCAGGCGCCGGTTGGCCTCGGCCAGTTCCGCGGTGCGCTCGGTCACCTGGTCCTCGAGGGAGGCGTACAACTGGGCGTTGTCCAGCGAGACGGTGAGCTGCCCGGCCAGCATCATCACCGTGTTCAGCCGGGACCTGGTGAAGCTGCGGCTGGTCAGCCGGTTCTCCAGCACCAGCATCGCCCGCGGCACCCCCTGGCTGAGCACCGGAGCCACCAGCAGCGAGCAGTGTTCGGCATCGGCCAGATACGGGTCGCGGGCCACCCGCTCGTCGGTGCGGGCGTCGTCGACGACCATCGGTTCCCGGGTACGTTCGGCGTACCGCACCGCCGGCACCGGCACCAGATGCCCCGCGTCGGCCAAGGCCACCGGCGGGTCACCGGGCACCGTCCAGCCACCGGCCGCCGGATCCCACAGCAGCAGCCGGACCGAGGTGGCGCCGGTGATCGCCGCGAGAACCCGTTCGACGGTGGCCCGGAGCCGCCCGAGATCGGTCTCCGAACTGAACGCGCGGGCCGCCTCCAGCACCCCGACCAGGTCGATGGCGTCGGCGGACAACGTGGCGCTCGTGACCGTGGCCGTGCGTCCCGGGACGGCCTCGGCCAGGACCGGGTACTCCCGCACCAACTGCCCGGCCTTGCCGTCCGCACCCCACTCCCGGTAGCCGCGCAGGGCTTCGGCGAGCAGCCGCTGCCCGGCGTGGTCCAGGCCGTACTCGAAGCTGCACCGCCCGGCGTACTCGGCGATCAGCGCCGCGTGCCACGGCCGGTTCACCGCCGACACGGCGGACAGGGCGGCGTCGAAGTGCCGGACCGCGGCCGGCAGATCACCGCCCGCCCAGGCGCAGACGGCCGCGGCGAACCGGTGCAGGTGCCGGAAGTTGGCCGGGCTGTCAGCCGCTCGCCCGGCCAGGAAGTCACGGCTCCGGGCTGCGTCGGCGAGCGCGTCCCGGCGTACCGGATCAAGAATCGCCGCTCGGGCCCGGACCGCCGCACCCAGCACCGCCAGCAGATGGGCCTGCGCCTCCACGTAGTTTCCCTGCGCGTCGGGGGCCACCTCCAGAGCGGTGGCACCGGACCGGGCCAGCGCCTCGTCGTCGCGGTACACCGCAGCGTTCAGCGCCCGCAGGATCTCGAAACCGGCCCGGCCCGGCGCGTTACCGGCCAGACCCGCCAGCAGCATCTCCTCGGTCGTGATGCCGTCGCCCAGCCGGGCGGGGTCCGGGCTCTCGCCCCGCATCGACCGGATGAACCAGCGGCAGGCCAGGAAGTAGGGCGGGCCCTGGGGATAGCCGATCCGGTCCATGAACGCGACCGCCGCCTCCGCCTCGGCGTCGAGAACACCCAGGTCGTCGAGGTCGAGCCCCTGCGGCACCGTGACGAAGTACGTGTTGGCGGCCCAGGTCAGATCACCGGCCCGCAGCAGCCCCTCCCGGGCGTCGTGCGCGGTCCGGATCGAATTCTCCAGCGGCTCGAACCAGCAGATCCCGGCGAACGCGTACATCATCCGGGCCTGGGAGAGACCCGGCTCCCAGCCGTTGACCTCCCCGGCCGCGACCACCCGCTGGATGGCCCGGTAACCGGAACGGAAATCACCCGCCGCGGCGGTGAGGGAACACAAATTGCCCAGCACCCCGACCAGCTCCCGGGCCGGCCCGCGGCGGGCCCACATCCCGAACGCGGTCACCACCAGCCAGGCCATGGTGAGCTGGTCACCGCGGAACAGGGTCACGGTCACCATCCGGTCGATCACCCGGGCCGCGTCCGCCGCCCGCGGATCGGTGACCGGTTCCGGTTCCGGCGGCTCGGCGTCCAGCCAGGACCGGAGGACGGCCAGCCCGTCGTCCACCTGCGCGCCGAGCCGGTCCGGGCCGGGGATCTCGACGTCCAGGCCGGCCAGGACCGTCCGGCCCAGATCGAACGCCTCGTCCAGCCGGGCCCGGCTGATCAGGCTCATGATCTGGTCCGGTGCCGTCTGCCGGGCCTGCTCGGCCGGCAACCCGCCGAAGACCTCATCGGCCTGCTCGAACCGCCCGAGCGCACACAGTGTGCCGTGCCATTCGGCACGTGCCGCCGGATAGCCGGCGTCACCGGGTTCGAAAGCGGTCACGGCAGCGGCCAGGAACACCTCGGCGGAGAGGTGATCGCTGCCGGCCCGGGCGGCGGACGCGGCCCGGCGCAGCAGCTCAGCGGCGGCCCGGCGTTCGGCGACATCGGTCACCAGGCCGAGCACAGCCCGGTACTGAGTCGCGGCGGCCAGCAGATGGCTGCCCTCGGCCGCGAGCCGCCGCGCGAGCCGCAAGGCCAGCCGGTCCCGGTCGTCACCGGGCAACCGGCCGTACGCGGCCTGCTGCACCCGGTCGTGGCGGAAGGCGGCCACCGGCATCGGCTCCCCGCCCACCGTGACCAGGCCCTCCTCGACAGCCGGCAGCAGCACGGTCCGCACCGTGTCCACGTGGTGGCCGGCGGCGATGCCCAGCAGATCGAGGGAGATCTCACCGCCGAGCACGGCCATCGCCTCGACCAGTTCCCGGCCGGCCGGCGGCAGGTCAGCGATCCGTTCACCGAGCAGGCCGACGACGTCGCCGTGGCTGACGAACCGGTGCACCGCGCCCCGATCCCAGCTCCAGCCGTCACCGTCGGGGGTCAGCGTGCCGTCGCGGCGCAGGGCGTTCAGCATCTCGATGGTGTCGAACGGATTTCCACCGGTCCGCTCGGCGAGCGCGCCGGCCAGCGGCGCCGCCTGGTGCGGGCTGATCCGCAGGATCCCGGCGAGCAGCGTGCTCAGATCGGCGGGCGGCAGGTTCGCCAGGCGCAGCACGGCGGTGTCCCCGCCGGTGCGGTCCAGCCGGGCCAGCACACCGCTGAGCGGGTGGGTCTCGGTGACGTCCGCCTCCCGGTACGCACCCACCACGAACACGCCGGTCAGGCCGGGATGGCCGAGCATGTCGTCGAGGAAACCGAGAGCCGTCGGCCCGGCCCACTGCAGGTCGTCGATGAAGATCACCAACGGCCGGTCCGCGGAGGCGACGCAGGTCAGCAGATCGCGGCCCATCCGCCGGATCCGGTTGACGGAGTGCCACGGGTCGTCGGCGGCCTCCGGTTCGACACCGAGCAGGGTCGCGAACGGGGGCAGCACCGCAGCGGCCAGCCCGGCGTTGCTGCCCAGCCGCTCCACCAGAGTGTCCCGCAGCCGGGCGGTCTCCGGTTCGGGTTCGGTGAGCAACTGGCCGCCGATCGCGCAGAACGCCTGCCGGACCGCGTCGGCACCCAGGTCACGGCGGTACTGATCGAACTTCCCGGCGACGAACCGGCCCCCGGCCGCCCCGGCAACGGATCGCAACTGGTTGATCAGGGCAGTCTTGCCGACCCCGGGCGGACCGGTCACCAGCGCCAGGGCCCGGCCGGTGCCGGTGGCGGCCAGCAGCTGCCGCAGCGCGGCCAGGTCACCGTCCCGGCCGACCAGGCCGTCCGGCGGCACCAGGCGCATCGGGAAGTCCCGTCTGCCCAGTTCGGCCGGGAGATGAGCGAGGTCGTACGCCAGGCCCTCGCCGCTCTGGTAACGCTCCGCGGGCTCCTTGTTCAGCAGCCGGCCGATGATCCGGGCCAACGGTTCCGGCACTCCGGCGGGCGGGCCGGGAACCTTCGCCAGGTGATCGTGCATCAGATGCAGCGGCTCGCGGTCCCGGCCGAACGGCGGTTCCCCGGTCGCCAGCTCGTAGAGCATCGCCCCGAGCGCGTACAGGTCGGCGCGGTGGTCCACCGGCCGCCCGGTCCGGCCGGTCTGCTCCGGCGCCAGATACGGCAGCGTGCCGACGAGCACGTCACCGTCCTCGGCCGGCGCCCCGGACAACTCGAAGTCGATCAGCGTGGGCGGCCCGCCGTCCGCCGGCACCAGCACGTTGCCGGGACTCACATCACGGTGTACGACACCGTGGCGGTGGATCGCGCCCAGAATCCCGGCCAGGTTCCGGGCCAGCTCGATCAGCGGTTCGACGGGCCACGGCAGCGGCAACGCGCTCAGCACCGTGCCGGGAGTACCGACGGTGACCAGCACCCCCGGCAACTGCCGGTCCGCCAGCCGGGCCACCCCCGGCAGCCCGTCCAGCAGCCGCAGGACACGGCGCTCGTTGTCCAGCCGCTCGGCCGCGTCCGGGCCGAGCGGCTGCTTCTGCACCACGTCACCGATGCGCAGCACCCGGGTACGCGGGCTGGAGTACAGCACCTCGCTCACCTATGTCGGATCGGCCGGTGCTGCGGTGATCCTTAGTGCGGCCTCATGCTGTGGCGGGTTCGCGGCGCCTGCCGATCAGGGCGTCCACCGAGAAGTGGCCGGCACCGAACGCGGCGATCAGCAGGAACGTCCAGGCGTACAGGGCGGCACTGACCCCGCCGTTCTCGACCGGCAGCAGTCCGTCGGGCTGGTCGGCGGCAGGACGTCCGGGCCGTGGTCCGGTGGGAGCGCCGCCCCGACCCGCGGGACACGGCCTGAGTCTTGATCAGGAATGATCGATCCTGTTCACATCGTTGACACCCCGGTGTGATCGTTCACATCCTGGCGGCATGACAGCTCGCAGAGCCGGCGCCCTCCTCGCCACCTCGACCCTGATCACCGGATGTCTCGTCGTGGCGACCGGGTCGGCGGCACACGCCGCCACCCTGCCCACCGGCACCCGGTCCCTGGAATCGGTCAACTACCCCGGCCGGTACGTGCGCCACCTCGACAGCCTGGCCCGGATCGACCCGATCAGCACCGCCCAGGAGAAGCTCGACGCCAGCTTCACCGTGATCAACGGGCTCGCCTCGCCGTCCTGCTACTCGTTCCAGGCGAAGAACGGCCGATTCCTGCGGCACCGCGACTACCGGCTGCGCCTGGACGCCAACACCGGTGACGCCACGTTCCGCGCGGACGCCACGTTCTGTGCCGTCGACGGTTCGGTGAGCGGGTCGGTGTCGCTGGTGTCGTTCAACTACCCGGACCGGCGGATCCGGCACCGGGACTACGCCCTCTGGCTCGACACCGTCCAGGACACCGCCGCCTTCCGGGCGGACAGTTCGTTCACGACGACAACCGCGTGGGCGCCGAAGACCACCGCCAACCCGGTGCTGCCCGGCCTGTTCGCCGACCCGCACCTCACCTACCTCAACGGCCGCTACTACCTGTACCCGACAACCGACGGCTACGCGGGC
>DATMVU010000405.1:0-3109 GCA_035562875.1 Actinoplanes sp.
GCCGCGATGGCCGGGATCCGGCTGCCGTTGCAGAGCCACCCGTTGCAGGCGCTCGTCTCCGAGCTGCTGGAACCGGTCCACCCGACGGTCGTCATGTCGAACGCCGTGCACGTCTACGTCAGCCAGGCCCACAAGGGTGAACTGGTGATGGGCGCCGGCATCGACACGTGGAACGGGTACGGGCAGCGCGGCGCGTTCCACATCATCGAACGCCAGATGTCCGCCGCCCTGGAACTGTTCCCGGTGTTCGCCCGCGCGCACGTGCTGCGCACCTGGGGCGGCATCGTGGACACCACCCCGGACGCGTCGCCGATCGTCGGCCTGTCCCCGGTCGAGGGCCTCTACCTGAACTGTGGCTGGGGCACCGGCGGGTTCAAGGCCACCCCCGGCGTGGGCTGGTGTTACGCCCACACCGTCGCGACCGGTGAACCACATCCGCTGAACGCCCCGTTCAGCCTGGACCGGTTCGTCACCGGCGCCCTGGTCGACGAACACGGCGCCGCCGCCGTAGCCCACTGAGCTGCTCTTTCGAGGAAACGCCATGATGCTCATCCCCTGCCCCTGGTGCGGGCCACGCGACGAGTCGGAGTTCCACTACGGCGGGCAGGCGGGAGTGGCCTATCCGGCCGACCCCGAGGCGCTGTCCGACGAACAGTGGGCGCACTACCTGTTCTTCCGGGACAACCCGAAGGGACCGTTCCGGGAGCGGTGGAGCCACAGCGCGGGCTGCCGCCGCTGGTTCGACCTGACCCGGGACACCGTCACGAACGAGGTGAGCGCATGACCCTCCGGTTCACTTTCGACGGACACGAATACCAGGGACGTACGGGCGACACGCTCGCGTCGGCGCTGCTCGCCAACGGGGTGCACACGGTGTCGTCCGGGATCCGCACCGGGCGCCCGCGCGGCATCGTCAGCGCCGGGGTGGAGGAACCCAACGCGATCGTGCAGATCGAGGAACCGTTCCCCGAACCGATGCTGACCGCCACCACCGTCGAGCTGTACGACGGCCTGGTCGCCCGTGGCCTGCGGGGACAGGGCCGGCTCGCGGACCGCCCCGACCCGGCCCGGTACGACGCCATCCACGCGCACTGCGACGTGCTGGTGATCGGGGCCGGACCGGCCGGACTCGCCGCCGCTGCGACCGCCGCCACCACCGATGCCCGGGTGATCCTGGTCGACGACCAGCCGGAGCCGGGCGGGAGCCTGCTCGGCACCGGCGAGCTGCTGGACTGGGTGGCGTCGACGGTGGCCGGGCTGCGGGCCGCGCCCGAGGTCCGGGTGCTGACCAGGACCACCGCGTTCGGCTACTACGACGACAACCACGTGATCGCCGTCGAGCGCCGGACCGCTCACCTCGGGGCGGCTGCCCCGGCCGGCGCGATCCGGGAACGGATCTGGCGGATCCGGGCGAAACGGGTGGTACTGGCCACCGGGGCGCACGAGCGGTCGATCGCCTTCACCGACAACGACCGGCCCGGGGTGATGCTGGCCGGGGCGGCGCGCACCTACGTCAACCGGTACCACGTGCCGCCCGGCCGCCGGGCCGTCGTGCTGACCACCAACGACAGCGCCTACGCGGCGGCCCTGGACCTGCACGCCGCCGGAGTCGAGATCGCCGCGATCGCGGATCTGCGCGCCGGGACCGGATCGGAGTGGGCCCGGCGCTGTGTCGAACGTGGGATCGAGGTGCTGCCCGAGTGGGCGGTCGCCGGGGTGACCGGCGAGGAGCGGGTGTCCGCGGTGACGTTGCGTGGGCCCTCCGGGGAGCGGGAATTCGCTGCGGACCTGCTGCTCGTGTCGGGTGGCTGGAATCCGGTCGGGGCACTGTTCTCCCAGGCCGGGGGCCGTCTCACCTACGATGCCGGACTGGCTGCCTTCCGTCCGGACGGCGGCTGCCGGCAGGCCGTGACGGTGGCGGGAGCGCTTGCCGGCACGTACACCGTCAGTGGTTGCCTGCTTGACGGTGCGCAAGCCGGAGGCGGGGCCGGGCTGATCACGCTGCCCGTCGTCGACGAGCCGGAGAGCAGCCCGCCGATCGCGGTGTGGACGCTGCCGGGCGCCGGGGACAGCGCGTTCGTGGACCTGCAACGGGACGTGACGGTCGCGGATCTGGCGCGGGCCACCGGGACCGGGATGCGCTCGGCCGAGCACGTGAAGCGCTACACCACCGCGGGCACCGCGCACGACCAGGGCCGGACGTCCGGTGCTCTGACCAGCGGAGTCGTGGCCGAGCTGCTCGGGGTGGAGGTCGGGGTGCTGGGCACCACCACGTTCCGGCCGCCGTACACCCCGGTGTCGTTCGCCGCCCTGGCCGGCCGGGACCGCGGGATGCGGTTCGATCCGGTGCGGGTGACCGCCCTGCACGGCCGGCACGAGGCGGCCGGGGCGCCGTTCGAGAACGTCGGCCAGTGGAAACGGCCCTGGTACTACCCGCGGGACGGCGAGGACATGGCCGCCGCGGTACACCGCGAGTGCCGGGCCGCGCGGGAGGGCGTGGCGATGATGGACGCCTCGACGCTGGGCAAGATCGACGTGCGGGGGCCGGATGCCGGGGCGTTCCTGGACCTGCTCTACACGAACCTGATCAGCACGCTGAAACCGGGCGCGATCCGGTACGGGGTGATGTGCAAGCCGGACGGCATGGTCCTGGACGACGGGACCGTCATCCGGCTGTCCGAGGAGCGGTTCCTGGTCACCACGACGACCGGAAACGCCGCGCTGATCCTCGACTGGATGGAGGAGTGGCTGCAGACCGAGTGGCCGTCGCTGCGGGTGCGGTGCACGTCGGTGACCGAACAGTGGGCGACGGTCGCCCTGGTCGGGCCGGGTTCCCGGGACATCCTGGCCGGGCTCGCCCCGGATCTGGACGTCAGCCGGGACGGGTTCGGGTTCATGACGTGGCGGGACACCACCGTCGCCGGCCTCGAAGCGCGGGTCTGCCGGATCAGTTTCTCCGGCGAGCTGGCCTACGAGATCAACGTGAGCTGGTGGGACGCGGAGTAATTTCATCTCCAGGAGTCCAAAGAACGCAGGGGCCATTGAGTTGAAAGAGATCCTGATCAAGTAAGCCCGAAATTTTTCGCAGATAACCAGATGAATTCAAAAG
>DATMVU010000406.1:0-19613 GCA_035562875.1 Actinoplanes sp.
TTCAGCCGAAACGCCGCTCATGCCCTGCCTCCCGGTAGTTCGGTACCAAACAGCCACTCATTCGTGTCAACCGTCCAATCGCAGCCGTCGCTGCACGATGTCGTGGGCGACATCCTCCAGACGACGGTTCTCGGCGAAGGCGTAGGCCCGCATCCGTACCAGGGCTTCACCGATGGATACCCCCAGCTGCACCATGACCATCCCCTGTGCCTGGAACAGTTCGGCCCGGCGCCCGACGTCCAGAACCGTGGCGCCGTCCTCAGCCGCGCCCTCACCCTGCTGCAGGTCCAGCAGGGCCTCCACGGTGAGCTCGGCGAACGTGAACGCCAGCTGCAGCTCCGTTCCGCTCATCGGTCCGGTTCGATCCCGGAAGATGTCCATCACGCCGAGCCGCGCGGCACCGACCTGCAACGGGAACGCGAAGACGGCCCGGACGCCGGCGTCCCGGGCGGCCGGTGTGTAAACCGGCCAGCGGAGCCCGCCACCATCGGACAGATCCGCCGCGAGAACCGGCCGGCGAGCGGAGAAGGCATCGATGCAAGGCCCCTCGCCGAGGATGAACTGCAACTCCTCGACACGCTCGCTGACCGGATCCGACGTCGCGCACACCCCGCGTGTCCCGTCAGCGGTCATCACGCTGATCCCGGTCCCACTCGCCGACAACGCCTCGACGGCGGCGAAGCAGATCCGCTGCAACAGATCCATATCCGCCGGCTGGGCATCGACGAGACGCCGGACGAGTGCATCACGTTCATCGCCGCCAGAAAGCGAGGTCATGACGCCGGACCATCTGCGCGGAGCCGGAACGATCCGCACGTCAATGCGGACACGGCCGCCCCCTTCCCAGCGTAGACGCCGAGGACCAGGGCGGCTCGAACCAATAGACACTCACACCCTACCCCCATCACCGGCACGAACGGCGATGCAGAGACTCGCCGACCGTGACGAGGCCGTGTCTGACACGCGAGCCGACCCCAGGCTCAGCGAGAACCTGCTGCATGATGCCGTCTGTCAGGAGTTCCTGAAAGACGGCAGAACCGGACCGCCGACCAGTCTCGGAGAGACCGCCGCGGCGATCCCAGGTCAGCGAGCGTCCCGCAGTGGTGCCCCGACCTCGTGCAGGTAGCGCAGTGCCTGCCGGTACGACTCGATCAACCCGGTCTGCTCGTACGGCACCCCGATCTCCGCGCAGTACCGCTGGACGATCGGCTGTACCTTGCGCAGGTTGGTGGTGGGCATGGCAGGGAACAGGTGGTGCTCGATCTGGTAGTTGAGGCCGCCGAGCGCGACGTCGACGAACCATCCACCGCGGACGTTGCGGGACGTCAGCACCTGTTTGCGCAGGAAGTCCTCATCCCCCGTGGGATGCGGCATGCCCTTGTGGTTCGGTGCGAAGGTCATGCCGAGGTAGATGCCGAACAGGCCCTGGTGCACCACCAGGAAGACCAGCGCCTGCACCGGCGACAGGACCACGAACAGCGCGCCGAGATAGGCCAGCGCGTGAACCGCGAGCAGACCGGCCTCCAGAACCGGGCGCTTGACCGTGCCGGCCCGCAGCGCCTTGATGCTGGAGATCTTCAGGTCGATGCTGAGCAGCGTCAGCAGCGGAAAGAAGAGGCCGGCCTGGTGGCGGGTGACGAAGGCGGCCAGACCGCGGCGGCCGACCGCCGACTCGGTGGCCCAGATCAGCACCTCAGGTGCCACGTCCGGGTCCAGGTCGTCGTGGTTGGGGTTGTTGTGATGGCGGGTGTGCTTGTCCATCCACCAGCCGTAGCTCATGCCGATGCCGAGGTTGCCGGCGAGGCGACCGGCGATCGCGCTCGGGCCCTTGGTGCGGAACACCTGCCGGTGAGCGAGATCGTGGGCGACCAGACCCAGTTGGGCGAACGCGACGGCGAGTACCACGGCGACGGCGAGCGTCCACCAGGAGGAGCCGATGATGAAGAAGGCGGCCCAGCCTCCGGCGGCCAGCAGGCCGACCAGCGCGAGCCGCAGGACGTAGTAGGCGGGCTGGCGTCGCATCAGACCGAGGGCGTTTACCCGGCGGTTGAGTTCCGCGAAGTCGCTGCCGGTCGGTGAAGTGCGCCGGAGTGTGGGTGCCGTCATCCATTCAGTGTCATCGAGGTCGCCCGGAATATCTGTAGTGTCAGCGCCCCACCGCATCGGGGTGCTAGCACCCCTTGCGGCGACCTCTGTGCCGTTCGTCAGTGACGCGAGAGGATGGTGTCATGTCGTTCGGAGATCGCGTTCGCGCCGGCCTGTCCGCGACCGGGCACGGCGTGGTCGCGATCGGTCTCGGATTGCTCAACGGGCCGGTGCTCGCGTTGTGGTTGGTCGGTCTCGTGCTCAGCCCGGTACCGATGCTGGGCGTTGACCTGCTTCATATCACCACCATGGTCGTGCGGTGGCGGGCCGACATCGAGCGTCGCCTCGGTGCCTCGGCGGGGGTGCCGATCCGGCGTCCGTACCGGCCCTCGCCGGACCGAGCCGAGCTGGGCAGCCGGCGATGGGCCAGGTGGATCATCACCGATCCGGCGACCTGGCGTGACATGGCCTGGCTGCTGCCCGGCTCGGTGGTCGGGATGACGCTCGGTGTGATCACGGTGGCCGTTCCGGCGTACGGCCTGGTCGGCGTTGTTCTGCTTCCGTTGTGGCTGTTTCTGGGTGACGTGTGGTTCGGGTACGGCGTGTTCTGGCCGACCGCGACCGTCCTCGAGGCCTGGTCGGCGTTTCCGCAGGGCCTGATCCTGGTTGCCGTGGGCTTGGGCGTGGCCCCGTTGCTGCGCCGGGCCGACATGCTGTTCGCCAGGCTCTTCCTCGCCCCGACCAAGGCGGCTGAACTGCGGCTCAGAGTCGCCCATCTGACCACGACCAGAGCCGATGCCATCGGCGCGCAGGCCGCTGAGTTGCGGCGTATCGAGCGGGACCTGCACGACGGCGCGCAGGCCCGGATGGTGTCGGTCGGCATGACGATCGGGCTTGCCGAACGCCTCGTGCGCCGGGACCCGGGCGCAGCTCTCAAGCTGCTGGCCGAGGCGCGGATGTCCAACACGGCTGCGCTTGTCGACCTGCGTCATCTCGTTCGGGGCATCCATCCGCCGGTGCTCGCCGAGCGCGGGCTGGAAGGCGCCGTCCAAGCGCTGGCCCTGCACCTTCCGATACCTGTCGAGGTGACCTCGCACCTGGCGGGCCGGCTGGAGACACCGATCGAGTCGGCGGTCTACTTCGCGGTGGCCGAGGCACTGGCCAACATCGGCCGGCACAGCCGGGCCGGCTCGGCCTGGGTTCGCCTCCGGCACACTGAGAGACGGTTGTTCGTCGAGGTCGGTGACGACGGGGTCGGCGGTGCCGACGCCACCCGCGGTACGGGTCTGCACGGCATCGAACGCCGGCTGGCTGCTTTCGACGGCACGATGATGATCTCGTCACCGTCAACCGGCCCGACCGTCATGACCATGGAGGTACCGTGCGCGTTGTCATCGCCGAGGACTTGACGCTGCTGCGAGATGGGCTCACCCGCCTGCTCGAGGCATTCGAGTTCGAAGTGGTCGCGGCCGTCGACAACGGGCCCGCGCTGCTTCCCACCCTGCTGCAGCACCGGCCGGACGTGGCCATCGTCGATGTGCGGCTGCCACCGACCTACACCGACGAAGGCTTGAAGGCAGCCATCGCCGCCCGCACCGCGATTCCCGGGTTACCGGTTCTGGTGCTCTCCCAGCACGTGGAGCCGCTCTATGCCCGCGAGTTGCTCACCGCCAGCGGCCGGGGCGTCGGCTACCTGCTCAAGGAGCGGATCTCCGACGTCGAACAGTTCGTTCAGGCGGTCCAGCAGGTCGCTGCGGGTGGGACGGCCCTGGACCCGGAGGTCGTCAGCCAGCTCCTGTCCCGCCGGGAGCCACTGGCCGGCCTGACTCCGCGTGAGCACGACGTCCTCAAGCACATCGCCGAGGGTCGTTCCAATGCTGCCATCGCAGCCCAACTGTTCATCACCGAGAAGGTGGTGAGCAAATACATCAACAACATCTTCAGCAAACTCGGCATGCCGCCGTCCGATGACGACAATCGGCGCGTGCTGGCCGTTCTTCGATACCTCGACGCCTGATCCGTGCTGACGCCGAACGGCGAGGATCGTCTCGGACACCTTCCGGGGGACGCCGGCGCAACTGCTGGAGCAGATCAAGAGGACCGACGACGGGCTGCGTATCCCGGGCGACGCGGGTTTCCACGTCACGAGTGACCCGGTGACCATCACCAACGGAACCGGTCAGCACGGTGTCGCCGCGCATCTCGACGGGACCAATGTCGGGCTGGTGGCGGCCTTCGTTTTCGGCGAGACCGGGGTGGAGATCCAGGCGATCGGCTCGCAGGCCGCTTCCAGCAGCCTGTCCGCGCAGGTCGCGGCAATGCTTCAGTCGGTACGCCCGATCGAGGGGAGCCGATCGTGACCACTGTTTCGCAACCCGTTCCCGTCGGGGAGCCGGACTCGGCGATCACGGCACGTGAGGCCGCGATCGAGCGGACCGGCTGGGGCAACCCGCCTGGGGGATCGCGCTGTCGGGCAACAGCGCGCTGCTCGGCATCTATCAGAAGGCGTTCGGTCAGGCTTTCCAGATGGCTTGGGGAGCCGGTCTGACCGCACCGCTCTTCGAGGAGCTGGGAAAGGGCTCCGGCGTGCTGTTGCTGCTGTTCCTGGCGCCCCGGGTGGTCCGTACCGCCTATGACGGTTTCATCCTGGGCGCCTTCGTCGGCCTGGGTTTCGAGATCCTCGAGGACATCTCCTGCGGCTACAACTCGGCGTCCGAGCAGTTCGGCAGTGACCAGATGGCCGCGAGCCTGAGCACCGTGGGCATGCGGCTGGTGACCGGTTTCTCGTCGCACATCTCTACTCGGCGCTGGTCGGTGCCGGAAGGCGGCGCATGGCCGGGCCGAGCGCCGAGCACGCCGTCACCGCCTCGATGCGGCGCACGATCTGGCTGATCAGATCGCGGCTTCGGCGGGCGCCGAGACCGACCGGGTGCGCTTCGCCCGTGCCGAACTGGTCCGGCTCGGGCCGGCTTGACCGGCGGACCGACATGATTGCCCGGCTGCCGGCGACGGTGGTAGCCCGGCTGTCCGCCGGGCATCACGCACCACGGTCGGCCTCGGGCGCGGGAGGGTCTGCGCACCCTGGAACATGTACCGGACCACGAGGAGCAGCCGACCCGCCGGCGATCCGACCCGCCGGCGATCCGAGATGCCGTCGGCTGACCGTAGCTCGCTCGGAAGCCCAGTCAGTGCAAGGATCGCGTGGTGAACAGATATCACCCGCGCACCGCTCGTATCGCGGGGCCATGAGCGAGCCGGCTCGCCGGCCCTCCGACAACCTGCCGGCGACGCTACGCCGTCCGGTGCAGGAGGCCGTCTTTCCGGCGCTGCTGGAGGACGACATCGACGATCTTTACGACAATGCGCCGTGCGGTTTTCTCTCCACCCTGCTGGATGGGACGATCGCCAAGATCAACGCCACCCTGCTGGACTGGCTCGGTCGCTCTCGCGAGGACCTGGTCGGCCGGAGTCGTTTCGTCGATCTCCTGGCGACCGGCAGTCGCCTCTACCACGAGACGCATGTCGCGCCGCTGCTGCGAATGCAGGGCAAGGCCGGCGGCATCGCGCTGGAGGTGCTCACCGCCGACGGGACGAGACTGTCGGTCCTGGTCACCTTCGCTGTCAAGACCGGTGGCACCGGCGAGCCCGTGCTGATCCGGATCACCGTCTTCGACGCCCGGGAACGGCACGCCTACGAGCAGGAACTGCTCCGAGCGCGACAGAGCGCCGATCATGACCGGGAACGGCTTCGCCTACTCGTGGCCGGGTTACAACGCAGCCTGCTGCCGGCCACGCTGGCGGTCCCGCCGGGCATGGCGACCTCCGCCCTCTATCACATGGCCTCGCCCGATGAGGTGGGTGGCGACTTCTACGATCTGTTCCCGCTGGGCGGTGACCGGTGGGGCTTCTTTCTCGGTGACGTACGCGGCAAGGGCATCGGTGCCGCGGCGGTGACCGCCGCCGCCCGCTACACGCTGCGCGCCGCCGCCGTCTACGACCCCGAGCCCGCCGCGGTGCTGGCGAATCTCAACGCCGTGCTCTATCAGGACTACCGCCACCAGGGACACCGGCATTGCACTGTCATCTTCGGCGTGCTCGAAGGAGACGCCCGGGGATACACCGCCTCGATCGCCGCCGGTGGGCATCCGCCCGCCCTGCTGGTCCGGGCGAACGGTGCCACCGACTATCAGACCACCGACGGCGGCGCCCTGATCGGCATCCTGTCCGAACCGCGGGTGGCGACCCGCACGATCCGGCTGGAACCCGGTGACACGTTGATCCTGTACAGCGACGGGCTGACCGAGGCGCGCACTGCTCCACACGGCGAACGCTTCGGCGACGACGCGCTGCGCGATTTCGTCGAGAGCCGGGGCCCTACCGGGGCCGCCGCCGCCGTTCGCGCCCTCACCGACCTGCTCGCCGAAATGGCGGATGTCGATGATGACGTAGCCGTCATGGCATTCAGTGTGTCCGGCGGCTGATTCCCGTGGTGATCGGACGTCGGCGACCGTTCCCGAACGGGGGGACTGGATCAGCACATTCGAGCGACAGATGCCGACCGCCGAGGAGCTTGCCTCATGCATTCGGCCCCGACCAGCGGGAACGCAAAGACACTCTGACCTGGTAGGTTGCCTTCAGTGCGGTCTTGAGCCCGAAGGGTGGCGGAGTGTGCTGGTGACCACTGGGCATCTGACCATGGACCAGAAGGCCAGGGGTTCGAGTCCCTTCGGGCGTGCCAGGCGAACGATGCCTTGAAACGATGCCTTGAACTGCGGAAACGTGGATCGCCGCGTCGTTCTTTCCCGTTTTCGAGACGCCGGGCTCTCCTATAGTGGTCCGTGGCGGTCGGGCGTCGAAAGCCTGTCGATCCCTATTGAATAAACGGCGGCTGGCTGACTCGGGCGATCAGGTACACCCTTGCTAGGGTCACTGGTATGTGCTAGATCAGGTAGCGCTTCGTCCAGGACCGGGGCGAGGGTTCTATTCGGTCGGCTCGGGTGCTGGCGAGGCTCCGGCGGATCACGATGTGGAGCATCGTCTCGTTCGGCCGCGTGCGTACGGCTGCTGGATCTGTGTCATGACCCGGTGGGCGACCGCCGAGGGCTGACGATGAGCACAAGCAGTACGGCGGGGACGTGAGGCTGCTTGTCGCTTCAGGGCGATCAGGGTGGCCGGGCCGGATTGGTTTGGCCGGTGGCCTACCGGTCATCTTGACCGGATCGACCGTGCCGGGCAGATGGCCGCCTTGCCGGCATGTTCCAGCACCGTGCCTGCGGGAGCACGTCACCGGTGACTCGGCGACATCGCCTGCCATATTGTTTCAACGGTTGTGGAGGAGTGCGAAGAATGATCAGTGTGCAGGAGTTCGCCAGCCGGCTCAGCACGCTCGGGACCGCGGTCGTGACCAGCCACGATGTCGAGGACCTGGCCGATACCGCCGGTGTGCGCATCGACCCGGGCCGCGGCATCGATGCCGGGCAGGCTCAGCAGATGCTGGATCACCTGTCGCCGCCGGTGCCGGTCAATGGAACCGCGCTCGTGGCGTCGACCTGGCCGCCCCCGGAAGCCGTGCGCCCCGCTGTTGCTCCGATGGTGTTCTCCAACCCCGGAGCGGTCAACGCCCCCGCCGGCCAGCCGGCACGTCCACGCAGATCCGGGCAGTCCCGTACCGGCCGACCCGGGGGATCGCGACGATCCGGTAACTGAGTTCAGTCCCTTGTGGAGTGCCGGGTTCTTCAGGTCCCGCTGTGGCCGCTCGGGGTGGCGTCGGCACGAGACGCGCGGCGGCTGCGGATGCCGAACGCGATCGCGGAGATCACTCCGGATGCCGCACTCAATCCGGCGAACATCAGGACCGTGCCGATCGCGTACAGGCCGCTCTGGTCGTTGCGGGCCGCATCGGCGGTCCAGACGATGGTGAAGCCGATGGTCAGGGCCGCCGACGCCGGTACCTCGAGTGTCCCGGCCCGCAGGGCACCCAGCAGCAGGACCAGTAGTGATGCCCCGCAGCCGACGATCTGCCATGCCTCGTACGGGCCGGAGTAATCGCCGCTAGCCGGATCGAGCTGGCGCTGGGTGTCCCAGCCCAGCCACGCGTACCACATCAGGGCGGACAGCATCGCGATCATCACAGCGGCACCTGTCTGGAACAGGGGGCCGCGTTTCCTCGCCTCGGACCCTCGGGAGTTCCTGGTGGCAGGGGTGGCGGGGTGTTCGATCGGGCGGTCGGCCTGAGCATTCATCGTCGCGGCTCTCTCTATCCTGGTGTGTGGCGGCGCTTTGTTTCTCGGGAATGACGCTACGGCGGCCGGCAGGTCGAAACGTCCACCCGCGGTGCCCTTCAGGCGTAGTACCGCGGTACCACAGCCCGTGCCTGTCGTGACACGAAAACGGGAGACGCTCGGCCCCGATGTCCTCATAGGATCTGCGTATCAGCAGCTAGGGATGGGGTTCACATGTTCGTTCTCAACCGTAAGAAGCTCGCCGCGATCGGTATCGCAGCCGCTGCCACGACCGCTCTTCTCGCCTCCCCGGCGCAGGCTGCCTCGGCCGCCAAGGCTGAGGTCGTGGGGAAGAACAGCACCGTCGTCCGGTTCACCGCGGCTGCCGGTCAGGCCAACTCGCTGGTCATCACGGTCTCCGGCCGGACTATCACCCTGAACGACACGGTCGCCATCAAGGCCGGTAAGGGCTGCAAGGCGGTCAAGGGAGACACGACCAAGGTCAAGTGCACCACCAAGGCGAAGCCGACCGGACTCAGCGTCACTCTCGGTGACAAGAACGACTTCGTCGACAACAACACCACGATTCCCCTGACCGCCGACGGTGGTTCCGGCGCCGACACCGTCTTCGGTGGCACCGGCAACGACACTCTCACCGGTGGCAGCGGCAACGACGACGTGCAGGGTGGCAACGGCAACGACACCCTGCGCGGCGGCACCGGCAACGACCACGTCGAGGGCGGCCCGGGCCGGGACAAGATCTACGGCGGCGCCGGTAACGACGACCTGATCGGCGGCGACCTCGACGGTGAACTCGCCGACGGCGGCGACACCATCTACGGTGGCGCGGGCAACGACTTCCTGCTCGGTGGCTACGGCAACGACACGCTGTACGGCGGCGCGGGCGACGACAACCTCTCCGGCGGCCGCGGCAACGACAAGCTGGTCGGCGGCCCCGGAAACGACACCGCCACCCAGTAACCAGTGTGAAGAGTCCGGCCAAGTGGTACGTCGGCCGTTCTGAACGGTGTTACCACCGGCCGGTATGGCGCTTGCGATAGGTGACAACATCGGCGGGCTTGTCGTCACCAGCGCGGCGGCCCGTCGCACGGCTGGCGGGGCTTCACGGTGCGTACTCAATAGCAATGGTTCGTGTGCCGGCCGGGGGTGGCATCCTTTGGACCGTGAGGCCTAGATGCTCCCTTTATGTGGATGTCGGTTACCTGCTCAGTGCCGCAGCGGTCCGGGTGACCGGGACGTCGCTGCGTAACGGCATCCAGGTCGACTATGAGTCGTTGATCGACGGGCTCGTTCAACAGGCCGAGAAGCTGTCGGAGTTGCCGGTGCTGCGAGTGCACTGGTACGACTCGGCGAGAGACGGTGTACCCGACCTTCAGCAGCAGCTCATCGGGGAGCTGTCCAACGTCAAATTGCGGCTCGGCCGGTTCGGCGTGGAAGGTCAGCAGAAAGGCGTCGACCTGCGTATCGGTCTTGATCTTGTCACGCATGCCCGTAACGGAGTCGCGGAGATCTTCATCCTCGTCTCGGGGGACGATGATCTGACCGAGGCGGTCGAGGAAGCTCAGGTCCACGGTGTTCAGGTCTTCCTGCTCGCCGTTCCCAACGCTGACGACAAGCCGCACGGCATCAGCCGGCATCTGATTCGTGCGGCCGACGGCCTCAAGATTCTCTTTCCGGAGACCGTTGACCAGACGGTGACAACTGTCGAGTTGCCTCCGGCGGCAGGAAGGTCTGGTGCATCAGTCGATAGCGAGCTGCTGAGCCCGGCCGCTGAGCTTGCCGAACACATCGACTCGGTGGTCAATGGTGTCCTGACGACCTTCCGCAGGTCCGCCGGTGCGGAGGAGCTTGCGGCGCTCGCGGCTGGCAAGCCATCGATTCCCCGGGAGGTCGACAAGGCATTGCTGACCGATCTGTCGGATCGCCTCGGTGTCACCGACTTGAATGAAGCAGTCCGGCACGAGCTTCGCGCGCTGTTCTGGGTGAAGTGTGAGGAGGCCTCCGGGCTGGAGGGCTATCGTTAGGGTGCGCCCTGGTTGAAGACTGGCACGCACCAGACCAGTGGTGGACGATCACCGGATAGGTTCCTTGCCGTGAGTGATCCGTTCGAGGCTGCCGGTGCGATGCGGGAGACCTATCAGCAGGTCGACTGGGCGGCGACGTCGCTGGGGCCGGTGCGGTCGTGGAGCCCGGCGCTCAGTGCCGCGGTGAACTTGATGGTGCGTTCCCGGATCGCGGCGACGCTGCTGTGGGGTCCTGAGTTCGTGCTGCTCTACAACGAGGCATACATCCCGATTCTGGCCGAGAAACATCCATGGGCGCTGGGCCGGACGGCGCGGGAGGTCTTCCCTGAGGTGTGGGCGGACATCGCGCCGCTGCTGCAGTCGGTGATCACCGGTCGGGGCACCGTCTTCATTGAGGACCTTCGTCTGCTCATACAGCGTCACCACATGCTGCAGGAGTCGTTCTTCACGTTCTCGTACTCGGCGGTGGCCGCTGCGGACGGGACCATCGAGGGCGTCCTGGACATCGTTGCGGAAACCACTGCACAGGTGACAACGCACCGCAGGCTCGCGCTGCTGAGCCGATTGATCAGCCACGTCACCGACCTGGACGACCCCCAGGATTTCGTCGAGCACTCCTTGACGGTGCTGCGCTCGTCACCCGAGGATCTCGCCGCTGTTGATCTCCGGATTCCGGGTGTCACCGCACCGGTTCCTGCGGAGGAGCCCGACGACCGTACGGTGGTGGTCCGGCTCGCGGCGGATCGGCCAGCGGGCGACGGCGCTCTGGTCGTCCGGGTCGGCGAGCACCTGGCGCCGGATACCGCGTACCGGGAGTTCCTGGCGCTCGTCGCTGGAACTCTGGAACAGGGCTGGAGCCGGGTCCGCGCCCGTCAGGACGAGCGGCGTAGTGCTCTGCTCGAACGTGAGATGTCGGAGGCGCTGCAACGCAGCCTGCTCACCGTTCCGGTACAGATCGACCATCTCCAGGTCGCGGTCCGCTACCAGCCGGCCGCCGAGCAGGCGCAGGTCGGCGGTGACTGGTACGACTCCTTCCTGCTGCCGAACCGTACTCTGACCGTGGTCGTCGGCGACATCACCGGCCATGACCGGTACTCGGCTGCCGCCATGGCACAGGTCCGAAATCTGGCCCGTGGCGTCACGTACACCTCGCAGGAGCCGCCATCACGGCTGCTCAACGCCCTGAACGCGGCGATGCTGGGCCTGGCCGTCGATGCGCTGGCCACTATGATCCTGGCCCAGCTCGACCAGAGCCCCGCCGACATCGAGGACGGCCGGTACCGGCTGCGCTGGTCGAATGCCGGGCATCCGCCGCCGCTGCTGCTGCACGGCGACGGCACCGTGGAGGTTCTGCACACACGCCCGGAGACACTGCTCGGCACCCGTAGTGCGGTCACCCGTACCGATCATGTCGTCACTCTTGAACGCGGTTCGACAGTCGTGTTCTACACCGACGGCCTGGTGGAACGTCGGCACACCACCCTCGATGAGGGCATCAGCGAACTCACGACGCTGCTCACCGGACGGCACGACCGGAACGCCGAACAGATCTGCGATCTACTGCTGGAACATTTCGGCTACACCACCGAGGACGACATCGTCCTCGCCGTGGTCCATGTTCGCGCCGACCCATGATCGTGTGACCACGGACGCCGGCTGCTCGGCCGAACCGAGCAGCCGCCTTCCACCGAGCGGTCACATCACCTGAGCAGCGGGTCGGGGCGCCATTCCTCGGCAGGCCAGCGTCGCTGGTCCACGTCGCCGATGACGTCGGCGTAGCCGGCCACGTGGTCCGCGAACTCGGTCAGCGTGGGCAGGTCCCGGCGCGGGGCCAGTTGGGCGTTGCGCAGTCGTTGCCGGAGCTCGTGTTCGGTCCACGACGCGGTGTACGCGTGCATCGGTGAGTTGTGTGCGACGTCGCCGGTCACCATGGTCAGCAGGGTCCAGCACACCAGTTCGCCGATCAGGGCCGCGTGGATGTGCCGTGCGCCGGCGCCGTCGGGGCGGTCGGCGCTGATCCGGGCGACCTGGTCGATCAGGTCGAGCACCTGCGCGGTGGGCTGAATCTGGTTCACGAGCTTATCGAATTCGCCGGGATTCCGGACGAACGTGGTGCCCAGGTACACCGTGATGGCCTCGGTGGAACCCTCGAAGATCCGGAATAGACGGTAGTCACGGAAGTGCTGGCCGACGGTATTGGTGTCGAGGAAACCTCGGGCGGCCAATACCTGGAGTGCCTGGTCGATGGCGTTCCAACCCAGCTCGCACCCGAGAATCTTCGCGCAGAAGAACCAGGCGTCGTTGACGTCCTCGCCCGCGTCCTGCCACGTCGCGATGCGGGTGATCAGGGATTCGGCGGCCTGCACGCCGGCCCCGGCCTCGGCGAACATCTCGCGTATCCGGCCGTTCTCCGCCATCGAGCCGGTGGCTATCTCCCGCCCTTTGGTGAACCGTTGTGCCAGCTCCAGCGACCGCATGGCCGCGCCCAATGTCATCGCGGCCAGGACCACACGGCCGCCGGTGAACGCGGTTTTGGCGATGCTGAGGCCGGCTCCCTCGTCGCCCAGAAGTGCAGAGGCGGGAACCCGCAGATTTGTGAAGCTGAGATCGTACTGCGGTACCGCGCGCAGGCCCAGGGTCAGCATTTCCGGGCCGATCTCGAATCCGGGTGTGCGGCTGTCCACCAGGAATCCAGTGATTCCCTGGGATCGACCGCGTTCGTCCCGGAGCTTGGCGAACACGTTTACATAGCGTGCGTCCCCGCCCAGCGAAATCCACTTCTTGGCACCGTTGATCGTGAACGATCCGTCCGGGTTCCGGTTCGCGACGGTGGTCATTCCGCGGACGTGCGAGCCGATGCCCGGCTCGCTGATCGCGCTGGTTACCAGTGCCTGTCCACCGGCCAGGCGGGGCAGGATCTCGTCCTTGACCTGTTCACTGGCGGACAGCCTGATCGGCGGGGTTCCCAAGGTGTTGTGAACCGCACAGAAGACCGCGAGATTGGCGTCGATGGCGCCGAGTTGGGTGAACACCCGGTTCATGTCGGCGTGGGACAGTTCCTGGCCGCCGTACTTCCGGGGGATCTGCAGGCCGAGCAAGCCGGCGCCGGCGAACTCCGACATCAGTGCGGGCGGCAGTGAGCGGCGCTCGTCCATCACTCGGGAGTTGAGGAAGTTCCGGGCGTAACCGCGCAGGAATTCCAGCATCGGTGTTACCCGAGACGTCTCCAGCTGGTCGTCCGTGGTCTTTGGCAGAACGGCGTCATGAATGAGGGTTTCCGTATCCATCGTTCGCTCCTCGCGAGGATCGTAAATTGCAAACGTTGGGGTGTGCTGAGTGTTGTGTCCGGCTCGCTATATTCGTCGCGCGCATGAATTCGTGGAGACTCGTAACACGTGAACACTCATTGGGAAAACCGTCGGAGCGCGCTGGAATACGCGGCTCGTCATTGATGCCGCCGATATCCACCCGGCGAGCATGGCCGGCGGGCGGATATCAATTTTTCATCGCCATTTCACTATCGGTTTCTGCTTTCCGAACGGAACTCTACAGTAGAAATCTTGGTTCCTCAACGGGGTCGTTCCGTCACCGAAAGTGATGGTCGCCATTAAGCCGGAGCCACGGTTGACATACGTGGTGAAGGCCACTACGACGGAATGGTCGACGTGGACGTTCGAACGGCGGCTCGGGAGTACGCCGCCGTTCGAGACGCCTAGTTCCCTTCGCGGGCGTGGATCTGCGCGACCAGCTCCGCAGCCAGCGCCTTGATCGTCTCCAGCCCGGGCCGGCCCCACGGACGCGGCTCGGTGTCCACGACGCAGACCGTGCCGAGTGCGACGCCGGTCCGGTCGATCAGCGGGGCACCCAGGTAGGAGCGGATGCCGATCTCGTCCACCACCGGATTGCCGGCGAACCGGGGATAGTCACAGACGTCATCGAGCACCAGGGCCTTCCGCCGGACGACGACGTGCGGGCAGTACCCGTGCTCGCGGGAGAACGTGCGGCCGGCCAGCCCGGCCTGGAGGGCCACCGGAAGCTCGGCGGAGGTGTACAGACCGCCCAGGTACTGGTGATCCTCGTGAATGAAGTTGACCATCGTCAACGGTGCCTTCGTGACTTCGCCCATCTTGCGCGCGAACTCGTCGAGACGGGTGTCCGGGCCGACGCCCAGACCGAGCTCCTGCAGTCGAACGATACGAGTGGACACCTCGGGATCTGTCGGGGTCAGCGGGTGGCTTCCGGAGAGGTCGTAGATCATCCCTGATCTCCGTTCGGCTATCGGTGGGGTTGAGCGGCGAGGAGATGTTGCATCAGCTTGATCAGCACACCGGTCGCCGATCGTGGGTCACGTGCGTCGCAGTGGACGATCGGGGTGTCCGGCTTCAGGTCGAGTGCGCGGCGCAGGTCGTCCAGCTCGTACCGGTTGCTGCTGGCGAACTCGTTCACCGCGATCACGAAGCTGATGCCGCGCGATTCGAAGAAGTCCACGGCCGGGAAGCAGTCGGCCAGCCGGCGGGTGTCGGCCAGCACGATCGCGCCCATCGCGCCGTGGGACAGCTCGTCCCACATGAACCAGAAACGCTCCTGTCCGGGCGTGCCGAAAAGGTAGAGCACGTGATCCTGGCTGATGGTGATTCGGCCGAAGTCCATCGCGACAGTGGTGGTCGACTTGCGCTCGACACCGGTCAGCTCGTCGGTGCCCACGCTTGCGGTGGTGAGCAGTTCCTCGGTACGCAGCGGCTCGATCTCGCTGACCGCACCGACGAATGTGGTCTTGCCGACGCCGAACCCACCCGCGATCAGGAGCTTGAGCGCGGACGGAAAATCGTCAGAGTCGTTGTTGAAGGGCATAGATGATGGTCTCCAGTACCGCCGGATTCGAAGGATCAGCCATCGGGTCGGGAGAGCGGGTGTTCACCGCACCCCAGTCCACGAGATCGGAGAGCAGGATTTTGGCGACCACGGCGGGCAGCTTCAGCCGTGCCGCGATCTCGGCGACGGTGGTGAAGCCGACGCACAGATCGAGCACCTGGGCGTGGTCCGGCCCGAGTTGACCGTGTGGGCGGCGGCCGGTGGCGATCACCATCGACAGCAGTTCCATCCGGGTGGACGGCTCGGTTCGTCCGTTGCTCACCGTGTACGGCCGGATCAGGCGTCCCGCCGCGTCGTCGAACCAGTGCTCATCGTCGGTGCTGGAGATCCTCACCTGCCGTGCATGCCGGGGAACTCAGCCTCTTGCCGGGCCGGCGTCGACAGGTAAGGCCGGACGCTCTTGACCATCTGCGCCATCTCATAACCGAGTACGCCCGGGTCGGCCGACTTTCCGGCGAGCACCGCGAGTACCGCTCCGGATCCGGCCGCCGAAACGAACAGCAGTGACGCGTTGAGTTCGGCCACCACCTGCCGGACCCCGTCGCTGCCGTCGAAACGGGATCCGGCACTGCGGGCCAGTGAGAACAGGCCGGAGGCGACAGCGGCCAGGTGATCGGCGGCGTCGTCGTCGAGTCCGTGAGCGGCCTTGCGTAGCCCGTCGGACGACAGGAGCAGCGCGCTTCTGGTGTCCGGAACCCGGTCGACCAGGCCGGACAAGAGCCAGACGAGATCCGGAGACCTGTGTACGGAATCGGTGCGTGACATGAGGAGCCGGACCTTCCTGGGGAACAGTGGGGAATCAGCCGTGACTATCGGGGCTGGAAGAGTGGGCCTCGGCTTGCGAAACACCGTTCAGGAACGAGGCCATCAGGCCCGGGTTGTGCTCGCCACCGAGATCGGTGGCCGGCCCGGAGGGACCGAGCTTCAACTGCGGGGCCATGTGGCTCTGACTGTGGCGTCGCGGGAGAGGAGGCCGCGGCGGTGCCTGCTCGGGAACGGCCGAGGTGGTCTGCGGGTATGCGGCGGTCGGCGCGCTGTTACCGGCCCAGCCGAAGCCGGGATCGGAGTGCAGGGGAGCGACGGCCGCCGGGGAGACCTGTGCGGGCCCGACGGGAGGGGCCGCCGGGGCACGAAGCAGCGCCGGCGAAGTGACGGCGGGGAGTCGTGCCGTGGCCGGAAGTGCGGGAGCCGGGCTCTCCAGCGCCGGCGGTACCGGCCCCGCTGCCGGTACCGCTGCCGGCGGTGGCGAGCCGATCAGCAGTCGAGGCAGGATGACCACTGCCTGCGTACCGCCGTAGATGTTGGTCTGCAGTCGGACGATGATGCCGTGCTGCCGGGCGATCACCGAGACCACGTAGAGCCCGATCCGTCCGTCCCGCAGCAGATCGTCCAGTTCGACGAAGTTCGGATCTGACAACAGTTGGTTGGCCCGGTCCTGATCGGGGCGCTGCATGCCCAGACCGCGGTCCTCGACCTCGATCGCCACTCCGGCGGTGACCTGCTGGGTGCGAAGCAGCACGTGGGTGTGTGGCGGCGCGAACATCGTCGCGTTCTCGATCAGCTCGGCGACCAGGTGGATGACACTGGCGACGGCGTGCCCGGGCACGGTGCCCTCGATCGGCGGCACCAGCTTGACCCGCGAGTAGTGCTCGACCTCGGCGATCGCGGAGCGCAGCACCTCGGTCAGAGCGACCGGCCGGCTCCACTGCCGACGTGACACCGACCCGCCGAGCACCGCCAGGTTCTCCGCGTGCCGCCGGATCCGGGTCGCCAGGTGGTCGACCTGGAAGAGGCCTTTCAGCAGGTCCGGGTCCTCGACTTCGTTCTCCAGCGCGTCGAGCAGCTTGATCTCGCGGTGCACGAGTGACTGCAGGCGCCGGGACAGGTTGACGAAGACCTCGACGTGCCGGCCGTCGGCGTGCGCCGCCGGCGTCCGGATGGTCTCCATCTCGGCCCGGACCTGCCCGAGCTGCTCGGTGACCTGGTCGACCTCGGAACGTGCCGCGGCCAGTCGGTTCTGCGTCTCGGTGAGCCGGCTCTGCGTCTCGGCGAGTTCGGAGCGGGCCCGAGCGGCTATTGCCTGCTGCTCATTCGACCGGGCGTCGCCGCGCCGGTTCACCCAGACCACGGAGACGATCGCGGCCAGGACCGCGATGGCGGCGACCAGAAAAGGGGTGTCGGGCATAAGCATCCTTGTCTGGTGATGCGCCAATGTCCGGTATGGAGGCTCAGTCACTCTAGTGCGCCGGACGCGCACGGCCAAGGAGTCGAATCCGTTCCGCTATCACTCGCGGGTACTTGCCCACCGACAAGTCTCCGTCACTGCATGTTTCCGGTTGTTCGCACTCTGCTTGGAAACGTCTTCGGCCAGGTGGTTCCATGTGGATCCGGTCGATCCCGTGAGTTCTGCGCGGCTCCGATTCGGCACGTTATCGGGGATTAGGGGATTGCCGGCTGCGGAAAGTTAGGGCGCTGGGGGAACCTCTGATGAATTGCCTCACCTTCCTTCCTGAAGCTGAGCCTTCCTTCCTGAAGCCGAGCTCTCCTTCTTGAAGCCGAGCCCTCCTTCTTGAAGCCGAGCCCGGCAATAAGACGGCTATGGAAATCGAGTGACTCGTCTGCTGCTGGCAGAACCGGGTTCGATCGGGTGTCGGTGACCGCGACTGGTCGTTACCGTCGGCGCATGGCAGACGTGACGCACCGACCACGAACTCTGTTGCGCAGCCTGCTCGGCGAGGTGCTGCGGCGCCGGCGGCTGGAGCAGGAGCGGACCCTCGCCGAGGTCGCCCGGGACGCGTGCGTCTCGGTGCAGTACCTGTCCGAGATCGAGCGTGGCCGCAAAGAGGCGAGCTCGGAGATTGTGGCCGCCGTCTGCGACTCGCTGGGCATGGGGCTGGCCGACCTGCTGGCCGAGGTCGGGCGCGACCTCACGGCGCATCACGCCCCGGTGCTCAGGCTGGATACGGCCCGGATGGAGAGGGCCAGGCTGGAGCGGGCCCGGCTGAGCCGCACGGCATATGCGCCGCGCGGCTCCCGATCCGGCGATGTGGTTCTGCTGGCTGCCTGATCAGGCGGCGGTGAGCCGGTAACCGGCCGGTTCGCGCCGGGTGATGACCCGATCGGCGAGGCCGTAGGCGACGGCGTCCGGGGCTGCCAGGGTCATCCGGCGGTCGGTGTCCTCCCGGATCTTGGCGATCGAGTGGCCGGTGTGCTCGGCCAGGATCTGATCCATCTCGGCCCGGACCTTGGCCACCTCCTTCGCCTCCACCGCCAGGTCCGGCAGTGTGCCGCGGGCCTGGCCGGACGGCTGGTGCAGGGTGACCTTCGCGTGCCGCAGCACCGATCGCTTACCCGGGGTGCCGGCCGCCAGCAGAGCCGCGGACGCCGCTGCGGCCTGACCGAAACAGATGGTGGCGATGTCGCAGCGGACGAAGTTCATGGTGTCGTAGATGGCGGTCAGTGCGCTGAACGAGCCACCCGGCGAGTTGATGTAGAGACCGATCTCCTGCTCGCCAGTCGATTCCAGGTGGATCAGCTGGGCGATCACCACGTTGGCGACCCCGTCGTCGATCTCGGTGCCGAGGAAGATGATCCGGTCCGACAGCAGCCGGGAGTAGACGTCGAAGGCGCGCTCCCCGGTCGGTGTCTTCTCCACCACGGTCGGGATGGTGTAGTGGCTCATGCGCTCAGTCCCATCGGTTGGCGGGTCATGTCGGGGCGTACGTCGTCGACGCTGTCCAGAACCTGGTCGATGAGGCCGTACTCGAGGGCCTCCTCGGCGGTGAACCAGCGATCCCGCCGGCTGTCGCGTTCGACGGTGTCGATCGGCTGTCCGGTGTGCTCGGCGGTCAGCCGCAGCAGCGTCTGGCCGAGCCGCTCCAGTTGGTTGGCGTAGATCTCCACGTCCGCCGCGGTGCCGCCGAACCCGGCCGAACCCTGGTGCATCAGGATCTGGGCGTGCGGCAGTGCGTACCGCTTGCCGGGGGTGCCGGCGGTGAGCAGGAACTGCCCCATGCTCCCGGCGAGCCCGAGAGCCAGCGTGCTGACCTCGTTGGGGATCAGCCGCATGGTGTCGTAGATCGCCAGTCCGGCGGTGACCGAGCCGCCCGGCGAGTTGATGTACAGGTTGATGGTGCTCAGCGGGTTCTCCGCGGACAGCAGCAGTAGCTGTCCACAGATCCGGTTGGCGATCGGGTCGTCGACCTCGGACCCGAGCACGATGATCCGCTGGTGCAGCAACTGGATGGACAACTGGTCGTCTACGGATCGATGCATGGTTCTCTCCTCCGGCTCGGCCCTGCGTGCCGTCTCCACCTTCGACGCGGCGGCGCCCTCCGGCCAAGCGGATCTGCGGTCAGCAGATGGCAACGCCGGAAACGCGACGGCAGCA
>DATMVU010000407.1:0-5461 GCA_035562875.1 Actinoplanes sp.
CTCGGCCTGCTCCCGCTCGGCCTCGGTCCGGGTAGTGGTGATCTCCTGGGTGGTCTTCTCCCGGAGCGCCTTGAGTTCCTGATCGGTCTGCACCCGAGTGGACTGCACGTAACCGTCCACTTCGGCGCGGGCCCGCTGCGCGTCCTGAGTGGCCTTCTCGATGATGTGCTTGCCCTCGTTACGGGACCGGGCCAGCACCGCCTCGGCCTCGGCGCGCATCTGCTCCGCCGACTGCCGGGCGGCGGCCAGGGCCTTGTCGGAGGCGGCGCGCTTGGCGGCGTCGGCCTTCTCCTCCTCGGCCCGGCGGGCGGCGAGCGCGATCTCGAAGTCGCGGATGCCGTTGTGGGCGTGCGCCTCGGCCTCGGCCCGGATGCGCTCGGCCTCGGCGAGGCGGCTGGCGATGTCGTCGGCGGCGGAGGCTTTGATCGCCTCACCCTGCTCCTCGGCGAGGGCGAGGATCTGCTCGACCCGGGGACCCAGGTGCCGGAACGACACCTCGCCGTTCATGCCGGCGTTGCGGCGGGCCTGGGTCAGCTCCGTCTGCAGGCCCTTGACCTGTGCGGACATCGCCTGAATCTGTGAGTACGCCTGCTCACGGTCGTTGAGGAGAGCGGCTATCTCGTTCTCCGCGCGGGTGACGTATCGCTCGACCTGCTTGCGCTCATAACCTCGCATGGCGGAGTCGAAGCTGGGTTCGGTAGCAGCCTCCCCGCCGAGACCGAGAATTTCACCGCCGTGCGACATGCTTTCCATCCTCACATACGCATCGTCCCGTGGCATGTCGATACACACCGGGTTGAAAGAGACCATGCGGGTAGTTGCGAATAAACCCAGGCAAGCGCCCAAACGAGTCAGGTCGTACCGGAGAAACTCCGGTACGACCTGAAAACGTCATCGCCGGCCCGGGCATCCGGTCAACCGTCGCGTACTTGCGGCGGCATCGCAACCGGAGGCGGCAGCGTCGGGGAATGTCAGGAGTTCTGAGCGGCGACCGGCTCCTCGTCGGACTCCGCGTCGTCCTCGTCGGTGACCTGCTCGGGCGCCCGCTGCACCGGGGCCTCGGCCGGCTTGGCCGGAGCCGGAGCGGCCGGCGCGGCGGCGGCGGCCGCCGGTGCGGTGCCCGGGACCAGTCCGGAGAGGCCGGACAGCATCTGGCCGAGCTGGCTGGTGACCGCGTCCTTCTGACGGGTGAGGTCCTCGACCTCGCGGCGAGCCGCCTGGGTGGTCATCTCGGACTCCTGCCGGGCCTCGCTGAGCAGGCGGTTTGCTTCCTGCCGGGCCTCGGTCACGGTCTTCTCGGCAAGCGCCCGCGCCTTCTCGACGGTCTCGGCGGAGTGCCGCTCGGACTCGACCCGGCGGCTCTCGGCGCGCTGCTCGGTCTCCTTCGCCCGCTCGTCGGCGGCCCGGGCCCGCTGGTCGGCCTCGGCCACCATCTTCTGGGTGGCCTGCACCTGGGCGGCGTGCCGCTGGGACTCCTCGGTCTCCGCCTTCTCCCGGCGCTCGGCGATCTCCAGGGCCAGCGCCTGCAGGTCCTTGTCGCGTTTGTCACGGGCGTCGGTGAGGAGCTTGGTGGCCTCGGCGCGCTTCTCCTCGGCCTCCCGGCCGGCCTTGGCCCGGGCCTGGGTGATCTCCCTCTCAGCGGTGGCCCGCAGCGACGCGACCTCACGCTCGACTGTCGACTTGAGCTCGGCGACCTCGTGCGCGGTGACCGAGCGCAGCTGCTTGGTCTCCCGGTCGGCGTCCGAGCGCAGGGTGTCGGCCTCACGCCGGGCCTGGACCCGGGTCTCGGCGGCCTCCCGCTCGGCGTGCGTGCGGACCTGGCCGGCCTCCCGCTCGGCCGTGGCCTTCATCGCGGCGGCCTCGGCACGCGCCTTGTCGGTGATCTCCCGGGCCTCGAGGCGAGCCGCGGAGAGAATGCCCTCAGACTCCCGTTTCGCCTCGTTGCGGTGGTCGTTCGCCTGTTCCTCGGCGAGACGCAGGATCTGCTCGACCCGGGTGCCCAGCCCGGAGAGCGTCGGCCGATTGTTCTCCTCCAGCAACTTGTTGCTGTCGGCGAGTTTCTGCTCGAGCGCGTTCAGCCGCTGCTCAGCCTGCCGGAGCCGACGCTGGGCGTCGTTCATCCGCTGTTCGGCCTCACCGCGGGCGGCTTCGGACTGGTTCAGCGCGGCGAGCAGCCGGCCGATGTGTCCGTCGACTTGTCCGCGGTCGTATCCACGCAGGACGACGGTGAAGTCGTGCTGGGAGTTCGCGGTCTCGAAGAAGGCCAGGTTCTGATCCTGCTGCTGGGGCATTGCGCCATCCTGGCGAGAAGGGGGCGGACATGCAAGAGCCCAAGGGCATCCGAACCGCATCGTAGATCAGCTTTGAACTGGACCGTAGACCGGCCCCGGACCTTTCGGGCGAACGCCACGCCGAAGTGGTCGGCCGGGCGTGGTCCCGCTGTCACCTGGACACTCGGGGCTTCGGGGGATGCCGGTCCCGCCAGTAACGCCGTCGGTGCTGCTCAATGGCCCTGATCCTGCCAGGCGTCCGGGGTCACGTCAGGTGGAATCACCCGGCCGGAGTACCCCCGGCGGCGGGCTCCACGAGTTCCACCAGCACTCCGCCGGTGTCCTTGGGGTGCACAAAATTGATCCGGGAGCCGGCGGTGCCCCGTTTCGGGGTGTCGTACAGAAGGCGCAGACCCCTGGCCCGCAGCGCCTCGGCGGCGGCCTCGACGTCGTCGACGGTGTAGGCGAGCTGCTGCAGGCCCGGTCCGGAGCGGTCGAGGAACCGGGCGATCGCCGAGTCCGGCCGGGCCGGGGCGAGCAGCTGGATCCGCGGGCCGTCGCCGTCGCCGACCGCCAGCATCGCCTCGCGGACACCCTGCTCCTCGTTGATCTCCTGGTGCACGCAGCGCAGTCCGAAGGTCTCCTGATGGAAGCGGATCGCCTCGTCCAGATCGGGCACCGCGAGTCCGACATGGTCGATGCGCCGCAGTCCGGGAAGTGTGAGATTCTCGGCCGCGCCGGTACTCGGTGTGTTGTCAATCATGCGGATAGTCTCAACCTGACCCATCGTTAAGGCCAGCCCCGGGCCCCCGCAGAATGGATCGTGACCGTGACCAGCTCCGTCATCGTCAGTGGCGCCCGGACCCCGATGGGCCGCCTTCTCGGCAATCTCCAGCACCTGCCCGCCACCGCTCTCGGTGGCCACGCGATCGCCGCCGCCCTGAGCCGGGCCGGCGTCGACCCCGCCGGTGTCCAGTACGTGATCATGGGCCAGGTGCTGCAGGCCGGCTGCGGCCAGATCCCGGCCCGCCAGGCCGCGGTGGCCGCCGGCATCCCGATGTCCACGCCGGCCCTCACCGTCAACAAGGTGTGCCTCTCCGGCCTGGACGCCATCGCCCTGGCCGACCAGCTGATCCGGGCCGGTGAGTTCGACATCGTCGTGGCCGGTGGGATGGAGTCGATGACCAACGCGCCGCATCTGCTGACCGATCAGCGCCGGGGCCGTAAGTTCGGTGATGTGCTGGTGCGTGACCACGCCGCGTTCGACGGTCTGATGGACCCGTGGGCCGGTATCTCGATGGGCGAGTCCACCGAGGCCAGCGGGGCCCGGCTGGGCATCACCCGGGAGCAGCAGGACGAGTTCGCCGCGCTGAGCCACCAGCGGGCCGCCGCCGCGCAGCGCGAGGGCCGGTTCGCCGAGGAGATCACCGCGGTGCCGGCCGGTGGCCGGGAGCCCGGGACCGTCGACGGCGACGAAGGGGTCCGGCCCGGCGCCAGCGCGGAGTCCCTCGCGGCGTTGCGCCCGGCGTTCACCCCGGACGGCACGATCACCGCCGCCACCGCCTCGCCGATCTCCGACGGTGCCGCGGCGGTCGTGGTGATGAGCCGGGCGAAGGCCGAGGAGCTGGGGCTGACCTGGCTCGCCGAGATCGTCGCGCACGGCAACGTGGCAGGCCCGGACAGTTCGCTGCAGTCCCAGCCGGCCAACGCGATCAAGCACGCGCTGGGCAAGGCCGGCCTGACCGCCGAGGACCTCGACCTGGTCGAGATCAACGAGGCCTTCGCCCAGGTGGTGATCCAGTCCACCCGGGAACTCAAGGTCGACGAGGCGATCGTCAACGTGAACGGTGGCGCCATCGCCCTGGGGCACCCGATCGGCATGTCCGGCGCCCGCCTGGTCCTCACCCTCGCCCTGGAGCTGCGGCGGCGCGGCGGCGGGGTCGGCGCTGCCGGTCTCTGCGGCGGCGGCGGTCAGGGCGACGCCCTGATCATCAAGGTCCCGGCTGCATGACCGGACGGCGGCCGCGTGACGTGCCCTCTCTCGTCGCCGGAGCGCGGGAGGGTGACGCGCGGTCCGTCGCCCGGCTGATCAGTCTGGTGGAGAACGGCGACCCGGCCCTGCCCGAGGTGGCCGCCGCGATGGCGCCGTCGGCCGGCCGGGCCCAGGTCCTCGGTCTCACCGGTGCTCCCGGGGTCGGCAAGTCCACCACGACGAACGAGCTGGTCCGGGCCCTGCGGGAGACCGGCGGCCGGGTTGCTGTGCTGGCTGTCGACCCGTCCAGCCCGTTCACCGGCGGTGCCATCCTCGGTGACCGGATCCGGATGCAGGATCACACCGCCGACCCGGGCGTCTACATCCGCTCGATGTCCAGCCGCGGGCAGCTCGGCGGTCTGTCGGCGGCCACCCCGCAGGCGGTGCGGGTGCTGGAGGGCGCCGGCTTCGACGTGATCCTGGTGGAGACGGTCGGGGTGGGGCAGGCCGAGGTGGAGATCGCCTCGCTGGCCGACACCACTCTGGTGCTGCTCGCCCCCGGGATGGGGGACGCGATCCAGGCGGTCAAGGCGGGGGTGCTGGAGATCGCCGACGTCTTCGTGATCAACAAGGCGGACCGGCCCGGTGCGGACGCCACCTACCGCGACATCCAGGGCATGCTCGCTCTCGGCACGCGCGGGCCGGGGGAGTGGCGGCCCCCGGTGGTGCGCACCGTCGCGGTCAAGAACGAGGGCCTGGACGACGTGGTGGCCGCGGTCGGCAAGCATCGCGACTGGCTGGCGAGCAGCGGTGCGCTGAGCCGGCGCCGGGAGCAGCGGGCCGCCGCGGAGATCTCGGCGCTGGCCCTGGGCACCCTGCGGGCCCGGATGGGGGATCTGCGGGACGGCACGGTGCTCCCGGACCTCGCGGCCCGCGTCGCGCAGGGCGAGATTTCGCCGTACGCCGCCGCAGACGCCCTGTTGGCAGCACTCGGCCGCTAGCCGAACCGGGCCAGAGTCTCCTCGATCATCTCGCGGCTCCAGGTCAGACTGCCGTCGTCCAGGTCGGCGACCACCCGGCGCAGCCAGTCCAGCTCGGCCCGCAGCAGGGTGGTCCGGTACTCGTCCTCGATCAGGAACAGTCGCGGCAACCCCTCCGGGGCCTGCGCCTCGATCCCGGCGAGCCGTCCGGCGAGTGCCTCGATCCGGCGGTCCAGCAG
>DATMVU010000408.1:0-4054 GCA_035562875.1 Actinoplanes sp.
AGCTCCTCGTCGTCGCGGACGGCATGGGCGGCATGGCCGCCGGTGATCTGGCAAGCCGGATCACCATCGAAGCCATGGTCTCGCTCGACACGCCGATCGACACCGACAACCAGATGGACGCCCTGCACCGGGCTCTCGAGAACGCCAACGGCCGGATCGCCGAGCAGGTGGCCGCCGACCCCTCCCTCGCGGGGATGGGCACCACGCTGACGGCGGTGCTCTTCAACGGGGAACGGGCCGCCATGGCCCACGTCGGCGACTCCCGGGCCTACCTGCTGCGCGACGGCCGGCTCAACCAGCTCACCAAGGACGACACGTACGTCCAGATGCTCGTCGACCAGGGGCTGATCAAACCGGACGAGGCGGCGGTCCACCCGCGCCGGGCCGTGGTCACCCGGGTCCTGCAGGGTGAGCCGGTCACCCCGGCCTACGTGATCGTCGAACCGCAGCGCGGCGACCGATGGCTGCTCTGCAGCGACGGCCTCACCGGCGTGGTCTCCGATCCCGTGCTCGAAGAGGAGCTGCGCACCATCACCGACCCCAAGTCGTGTGCGGAGCGCCTCATCGATCTCGCGCTGCGTGGTGGCGGTCCCGACAACATCACGGTGATCGTCGCCGATGTAGACGCGATGCCGACGTGACCTCCGGGGACTGAGCAGGTATTTTACTCCGGCCGCGCTCCTGCGGCCCGGACTCAGGTGGTGATCACGACGGCGCGACTGATCGGCACACTGGCGCTCATCCTGGGTGTGACCGCCTTCGGCGAACTCGTCCTCGGCACGCCACGCCTCTACACCGGCGCGGTGCAGCTCATCGCCGGGCTCGTCGCCGCGGCGGTCTGCCTGCACGCCAGCCGCGGCCGGACCGGTATCCCGCGCAGCTGGCGGCAACTCGCCGCCGGTGGCCTGCTCGTCTGGTCGCTCAACCGGATCTGGTGGATCGTCCAGGACCTGGCCGAACTGCCCGGCCCGCAGCGGCTCACCGACGTCGGTCTCTTCGTGCTGCCCGTCTGCATGCTGTTCGGGCTGCTCGGCGCCGTACACACCAGGCCCCGGCCGGCTCCCACGTCACCGGTCCGCGACCAGATCGCGCTGCTGCTCGACAGCATCCTGATCACCGGTTCGGTGCTCGCCCTGGTGTGGTCCCTGCTGCCCGGCGTGCCCGGACTGAACGGTCTCGCCGCCGGCTACCTGATCGCCGACCTGATCCTGTTCACCATGGTGGTGCTGCTGCTCACCACCCGGCCCGACTCGCCGGCCGGACGACGGCCGCTCCGGCTCGTCGGCTCCGCCCTGCTCGCCTTCGGCGTCGCCGACACCGTCCGGCTCCTCGGCGACGGGCCGGTCTGGCTCGAAGGACTCGGCCACCTGCTCGGGCCCGCGTTCATCGCGATGGCGGCGCTCAGCCCGTCCCGGACGGTCACCCCGATCGCCGACCCCGAAGGGATCGAACGCGACTGGTTCCGGCTGCTGCTGCCGTACGGCCCGGTCGTCGTCGCCGGGGTCGTCCTGGTCGCCCGCACCGTCACCGGTGGATCACTCACCCCGTTCGAGGCGTACCTCGGCTGGCTCGGTCTGGCCCTGGTCGTCACCCGGCAGATGATCACCATCGTCGACAACACGGTCCTCTTCGCCCGGGTCGCCAGCACCCAGCGCCGGCTCCACCACCAGGCCTACCACGATCCGCTGACCGGGCTCGCCAACCGTGCCCTCTTCCGGGAACGGCTCGTCCACGCGATCGACGCCCATCAGCGGCGCGGCACCCCCGTCGCGGTCCTCTTCGCCGACCTCGACGACTTCAAACTCATCAACGACACGTTCGGGCACGCCGTCGGCGACCGGGTGCTCCAGGCCATCGGGGAACGGATGCGGGCCGGCGTCCGCACCCAGGACCTGGTGGCCCGCCTCGGCGGCGACGAATTCGCCATCGTCCTCGACCAGAGCGGCATGCCGGTGCCGGCGCCACGCCGCCGGTCCCCTTGGCGCCGGCGCGCCGACGGCGGAACACAGCGGCGGTACGTGCTCTCCGCCGCGGGTGTCCGAGTCTCCGAATCCGCCGCGCTCGCCGGCACTACGTCTCCGGCCGCCGCCGCTGCCGCCGCTTCTTCGGCTTCCGATGCTCCCGCTGCTTCTCCCGCTCCTCTCGTTCCTCCCGCTTCTCCCGCCTCTTCCGCGAGCGCCTCGTCCGCGGTCGCGGTCTCCGCTCCGGCCGCCTCCCCGCCGGTCTCGTCCGCTCCAGGTTCTTCTCCGGCCGTTTCGTCTGCTTCAGCCGGTTTGTCCTCGGAGGCGGTCCCGGCCTTTGCCGGCGTGTCCGTGCCGGGGCCGGCCGCGGCTCCCGCGGGCGTCGTCGAGCCGGTGATGGATCCGGAGGAGTGGGCCGCCGAAGCCGAGGCCATCGGAGAGCGGGTGCTGGCCACCCTGCGGGAGCCGTACGTGCTCGACGGACGCTCGATCACCGTCGGTGTCAGCATCGGCCTGGTCACCGCCGAACCCGGCGACCGTCTCTCCGCCGACCTGCTGCTGCGCCGCGCCGACGCCGCGATGTACGCCGTGAAACGCCGCGGCAAGGGCGCCCTGATCCGCTACACCGGGCCCCGCGACGCCGGCCCGAACGCCGACCTGCCGCACCTGCTGGCCGGGGCACTGGCCGGTTCCCCGGCCGCAGCCGGATTCGACGTCCACTACCAGCCGATCGTCCGGCTCACCGACGGCGCCACGGTGGCCGTGGAGGCCCTGGCCCGCTGGACCGACCCGGTCGCCGGCCCGGTCCACCCCGACGTCTTCGTCACGATGGCCGAACGCACCGGCCTGGTCTCCGCGATCGACGACTTCGTCCTGGACCGCGCCTGCGCCGACGCCATGACCCTCGCCGAACTGCACGGCCGCCCGATCGGCGTACACGTCAACGTCTCCGCCGGCCGCCTCGCCGGCCAGGGTGTCGAGGACGCCGTCCGGGCCGCCCTGGCCCGCCACGACCTGCCACCCGAACGGCTGATCATCGAGATCACCGAGACCCTCCGGATCCCCGACCTGCCGTACGCCGCGGCCCTCGTCGAACGCCTGCGCGCCCTCGGCGTCCAGGTGGCTCTCGACGACTTCGGCAGCGGTTACAACGCCCTGGCCCAGTTGCATGCGATACCCGTCGACATCGTCAAACTGGACTCCACCCTCACCGACGTGGACGCCTCCCCGGACCGTGCGGGCGCCCTGTGCCGTTCCGTCCTGGCGATCTGCGCCGAACTCGGCATCACCGTGGTCGCCGAAGGCCTGGAGACCCGGGAACGCGCCCAAGCCCTGGCCGGCCTCGGTTGCCCGCTCGGCCAGGGTTACCTCTACGGCGCCCCCGCCCCGTTGAGCCGTCTCGAGAACATCACCCCCACCGAGTCCTGAATCCCGCATTCCCCCTGGCCGATCCGGCTGATCCGGTGGCTCCGGGGCTCATCGGGATCGGGGGTTCAGGCGCCGGGTGGGTGCCGCCGTGGTCGGGTCCTCCGGCCACGGATGACGCGGGTAGCGCCCCCGCATCTCGGCCCGCACCTGTGGATAGCCCTGAACCCAGAACGAGCCGAGGTCACTCGTGACCGCCACCGGCCGTCCCGCCGGGGACAGCAGATGCAGCAGCACCGGAACCCGCCCGTCAGCCAGCCGTGGCGCCTCCCGCCAGCCGAACGCCTCCTGCACCTTGACCGCCAGCACCGGCGCGGCCGGATCGCGGTAGTCGACCCGGACGTTCGATCCACTCGGAACCGGCAGCCGCTCCGGGGCGACGTCGTCCAGCCGTCCCGCCACCGACCAGGGGATCAGCCGCCGCAGCCCGGCGGCCACGTCGAGCCGGGCGAGATCGGACCGGCGCCGGGCCGACCCGAGATCGAGCCAGTCCTCGGCCTCGGCGAGCAGCGCGGCGTCGGACACGTCCGGCCACGGGTCACCGAGCGCCGCGTGCGCGAACGTCAACCGGTTCCGCAACTCCTCGGCTCCGCGACTCCAGGTGAGCAGCCCCAGGCCCTCGTCCCGCAGGCCGGTGGCCAGCGCCGCCCGGACCAGCACCGGGTCCG
>DATMVU010000409.1:0-9266 GCA_035562875.1 Actinoplanes sp.
TGATCGCCACGCATCAGGCGCGCTCCGCACCCCAGGCCGACCCGCGACGCACGCGGCCGTCCGCACCGCCCGGCGGACCGGCCACCCATCCGGCCCCCACCGAGCCGGTGGCCGACGACGTGATCAGCGGACGCTCGCCCCGATCCACCCTCTCCGACGACGACCGCCCCTTCACCGACCAGCGCCCGTCCAGCGACGCCCCACGTCCCACCCCGTCCCACCCGGACACCGCGACCTCCCGCACGGATCCGCAGCCGTCCCGCCCCGGAGCCTCGCCGTCCCGGCCGGACATGTGGAGCGCAGTCCCCTCGGAGTCGCCGTTCACATCCACCAGCGACGACACCCCCACCTCACCCACGCGGGGTGGCCCCTCCGCCTCAGCCACCTACCTGTCCACACCCTCGTCCGGCGCTACCACCCCCCGCCCAGCAGGCTCCCGCCCGAGCCCACGGCGACGATCAACACCGGACACCACCCCCTTGGGTACGCCCCCAGAGCCCACCCTCGTCCCGTCGCCCGTCTCCACCAGCACACCCACCACCGCGACGGCTACCACCGTGACGGCGACGGCCCCGCAGACCACCGCGCCTGCAACAGCCGCGCCGTCCACGGCAGCCGCACAGGCCACGGCACCCGCACAGGCCACGGCACCCGCGCCGACCACGACGGCACCGCCGACCCAGCGCACCCCGGCCGACTCCTCCCGAGTCTCCGCCCCCGCCCCTAGCCACACTCCCGAAGCCGACTTCGACCCGGCCATCGACCTGGACCTGGACGGCCCTCCGTCCACCTCGGCCCCGTCCACAACGGCCCCGGTCACCACCCCGGCTCAGCGCACCCGCCCCACCAGCCCTGACGTCGTGACCAGCACGGCTTCCGCCCCGGTCTCCCCTGATGCCCCGGTCTCCCACGAGGCTGCGTCGTCCCACGAGGCTGCGTCGAGCGACTCCGCTCCAACGGACGTTCCGGTGTCACCCGCACCCGGGAACCATCCGCGCCCTGCTGATCAGAAACGGTCAGCCTCGGATCCAACTGGGTCAGCTCAGGATCCAGCCGAAGGCGCCACCCGCTCCCGGCCCGCCGGCCCGGCCACCCCGGTATCACCCGCATCCCGCCCCACCGGGCCGGCCGATCCGGTGTCACCCGCCTCGCGGCCGGTCGACCCGGTGTCACCCGGCTCGCGGCCGGTCGACCCGGTGTCACCCGCATCCCGAATGCCGCGGCCGGCCGATCCCGTATCGCCCGCGTCCCGGCCGGTCGACCCGGTGTCACCGGCGTCTCGGGCGCCGCGGCCGTTCGGGGAGATTCCACCCCCGCCGCCAGCCGCCCGACCAGCCGGTTCGCCGGCACCGCCGCCTCCGCCGGTAGCCCGCCCGAGTCACGCGGCTCCACCACCTCCCGGCCCCGCCCGCGCAACCCGTCCCGCGGCCGCGCCGTCCCGGGACCAGCAGGACCAACAGCAGGCCTGGTCCCGCCCCACCGGAAGCGCCGGCCTCCCGCCCCGAACGTCCCGCCCGGACCCGCAAACACGACCGGCCCCGGCACCTCGCCCGGCCCCCGCGGACGAACGCTGGGCCCCACCGGTCCCGGAACGCCTCGCTCCGCAGCAGACCCCGCGCCCAGCCCAGCCGTCGGAGCCTCCGGCCCGGCCGGAGGCAGCTGCCGAGGCTCCCGAAGCCCTCGATTCCTCCACACAGGCCCGCAGCACACCGGCCGAACCCGTCGACACAGCGAACACCGTCGGCCCAGCAATCCAGGCTTCCCACAATCAGTCGGGCATCATCGGCACACGAACCCCGGCCTCCCCCGACCAGGCGGACATCCCCGGCACACCGCCTCAGGATTCCGGCGAGCCGTCGGAGCCCCAGGATGACGACCGGCAGCCGATCGTGGCGCACGGCTCGGCCCCGGTGCCGCCCAACGTCGAGACTCGCCCACTGGGCAGCCGTACCCGCTTCTTCATGCAGCCGGGCGACGGCACGCACCAGGACGACGAGCCGAGGGCCGACACACCACAGGACGACGAGCCCCGGGACAACAGGCCACAGCACAACAGGCCACAGACCGATTCGGCGCAGAGTTCCGGTTCTGCGCCCGAGAACTATCCACAGCCGAACGCTGCCGCACAGCCGGGCGATGTCGCACCTCTGAGCGGCGGTCTCCCCTCAACCGGGGACGCCGACACCCGGCCGGAACCGACCCCGGCGTCGATCCGGCCGGAACCACGCCCGAACCGCATCCCTTCCTCGTCCCCGACCCCGGTCGGCACGCCCCCGTCGGCCCCGATGCCGGATCGCCCGTTCCCCAGCGCCCCGGCACCCGCCGCCCCACGCCCCGACCAGCCCTGGTCCGGCCTGGACGAGCGTCCCCACCCGGACGACCGGCCCCGCCCGATCGATCGGGTGTGGATCACCGACGAGGACGACAAGCCACGGCCCGACCAGATCGACATCCCCCTGGACCGGGACTTCCCGATCGGCGGGGATCTGTCCCTCATCGGAAGCCCGGAGCCGGCCCCGGAGAACACCGCGAGCGCAGCCACGGCCCGGGCAGACGGCATCATCGCCCCGCCACCTGCGGCCCGGCCGGCGACCCGGCCGGAGGCTCTACCTGAGGCCCTGCCGGAAGTCTCGCCGGAAGCCCAGCCCGAAACACCGGCCGAGCCCTTTCCGGTAGCCCCGACCACAGCCCAGCCCGCAGCCCCGACCGATCAGCTACCGCAACCGTCCGCATTGCGGGACGGCATCATCGGGGTGGCGGTCGGCCGGGCCGCGGTCTCCCCGGGTTCTTTCCCGACCACACATTTCGAGGATGCCGACGACGAACAGCAGCGTGGCCCGTGGGGTGACTTCAGCAGCCGGGAACCCGACGAGCACACCGGCGACGTGATCACCGCCTACCCCAGCGCGCGCCCCGGCCGGGCCGGTGCGATCCACGGGGTGGGTATCACGGTGCTGGTCACCGACCTGTCCCGGTCGACCCGCTTCTACCGGGACGTCCTCGGCTTCCACGAGATCGACAACGGCGACGGCAGTGCGGTGCTGGCGTCCGGCGACACCCGTCTGGTGTTGCGGACGGTGCACAACCTGACGGCGGAGGCGGGCCGGTTGATCTACCTGAATCTGGAGGTCGGCGACATCGAGGCGGTGCACGCCGAACTGCGGGACAAGGGTGTCAAGTTCGTCCACTCACCGCGCCCGGTCAACCGCGGCGACCGGCTGGAGTTGTGGTCGGCGACGTTCCGCGACCCCGACAACCACAACATCGCCATCACCCAGTGGCGTGCCGTCAGCTGAGGGCGGAGACAGAAAAAGGGCGGCTGTTCACACAGCCGCCCTTTTCACGAGCCGAGAATGCTCCGGCGGACGTGCAGCGCGTACACCCACGCCAGCCCGAAGATCACCCCGACCGCGGTGAGGGTCCAGTGCAAGAATCCTCCGGCGAGCAGCAGCACCTGCAGTACGGTGCCGCCGTGCCAGGCCCAGTCCCGTTTCATCATCCCGGTGAGGACCACGGCCACCACGGTCAACACGACGACCGCGATGATCGGCGGGCCGCTGTCCTCCCCGGCGAGCATCTTCAACGGCGCGATCATGAGCAGCAGTACGATCACTTCGAATCCGAGCGTGGCCGCACCCAGACCCCGTACCGCAGCTGCCGGGTTTTTCAGGCCCGAAGGTTTCGGCTCGGTCATCGTTTGAGCAGTTTCCGCGCGTCGGCGACGGTCACCACCGACCCGGTGATCAGTACCCCCACACCGCTCAGCTCACCGGACGCATCGTCTTCGGCGAGGTAGACCGCCTCCGCGATGGCGTCCGGCATCGTCGCTTTCACGGTCACCCGATCCTCACCGAAGACCGCGATCGCCAGTCGGCCCAGCTCGTCGGCGGGCATCGACCGCGGCGAGCTGTTCTGGGTGACGACGATCCGCGCGGCGACCGGTTCGAGCAGGTCGAGCAGCCCGGTGACGTCCTTGTCGTCGAGGACGGACATGACCGCCACCAGGTGCCGGAAGCTGAACTCCTCCTCCAGCGCGGCGACAGTGGCGGCCATCCCGTGCGGGTTGTGCGCGCCGTCGAGCAGGATGGCCGGGGCGCTGCGGACCCGTTCCAGCCGGCCCGGGGAGTCGGCCGCGGCGAACCCTTCCCGGATCAGGTCGATCTCGAGCTTCTTGTCCGGCCCGGCACCCAGGAACGCTTCGACAGCGGCCAGCGCGAGCACCGCGTTCTGCGCCTGATGGGCCCCGAACAGCGGCAGGAAGACCTCGTCGTACACCCCGCCCAGTCCTTGCAGGGTGAGCACCTGCCCACCGACTGCCTGGACACGCTCGACGACCCCGAATTCGCTGCCTTCGCGCGCGAGCGTGGCACCCATGTCCGCGCAGCGTTCCATGATCGGCCGCATGGCGTCCTCGTCCTGGAGCGCGGTGATCACGGTGGCGCCCTGGTGGATGATGCCGACCTTGTGCCAGGCGATGTCCTCGATGGTGTCGCCGAGCCACTCGGTGTGGTCGAGACCGATCGGGGTGAGCACGCAGACCCCGGCCTCGATCACGTTGGTGGCGTCCTCCTCACCGCCGAGCCCGACTTCGACGACCGCGATGTCGACCGGCGCGTCGGCGAACGCCGCGTACGCCATGGCCGTCGTCATGTCGAAGTAGGTGAGCGGTTCGCTGTTCCGGGCGTCGATCAGATCAGCGAGCGGAGCGATCTCCTGGTACGTGGAGACGAACTGCTCCTCGGACAAGGGTTCCCCGTCGAAGCTGATGCGTTCCCGGACGGTCTCCAGATGCGGGCTGGTGTAACGCCCGGTGTGCAGCCCATGTGCCCGCAACAGCGAGTCGATCATCCGGGCCGTGCTGGTCTTGCCGTTGGTGCCGGTCAGGTGGACGGCCGGGTAGGCCCGCTGCGGGGTACCCAGCACGTCCATCAGGTCCCGGATCTTCTGCATGTCGAAGACCATGCGGGTGAAGCCGCGCTTGTTCAGCGCGACCTCGACCTCTTCGTATTCGGTGCTCATGCTGTCGGCAGCGCCTCGAGCGCGGCGGCGATCCGGACCAGATCCGCCTCGGCGGCGGCCAGCCGGTCCTTGATCTTCGCGACCACCGCTTCCGGGGCCTTGCCGATGAAGGCCTCGTTGCCGAGCTTGGCCCGGCACTGGGTGGCCTCCTTCTCGGCGGCCGCCTTGTCCTTCGCCAGCCGGGCCCGTTCGGCCGCCACGTCGATGGCCCCACGGGTGTCCAGGTCGACGGTGATCCCACCGGTGACCGCGAGGGTCGCGGTGGTGGTGAAGTCGGCGCCGGGCGTGTCGAGGCGGGCCAGCGACCGGATCAGCGGCTCGTGCGCGCTGATCCCGACGTTGCCCAGGCCGGTGAGCGCGGCGGTGACCCGCTGGCTCGGCTTGAGCCCCTGGTCGGAGCGGAACCGGCGGACCTCGGTGACCACCTTCTGCAGGGCGGCCAGCTCCTCCTCGGCGGCGTCGTCGATGAGTGCCTGGTCCACGGTGGGCCAGGACGACTTCATCACGGTCTCGCCGCCGGTGAGGGCGATCCACAGTTCCTCGGTGACGAACGGGATGACCGGGTGCAGCAGCCGCAGCAGCTGGTCGAGCACGTGCCCGAGAACCCGCTGGGTGGTCGGGCTGCCCGCGGCCAGAACCGGCTTGCTCAGCTCCAGGTACCAGTCACAGACGTCGTCCCACGCGAAGTGGTACAGGGCGTCACAGACCTTCGCGTACTCGTACGCCGCGAAGTAACCGTCCACCTCGGCGGTCACGTGCTGCAGGCGGGACAGGATCCACTTGTCGATCGCGGACAGTTCCGACTCGGCCGGCAGGCCCCCGACGGTGGTCGCGCCGTTCATCAGCGCGAACCGGGTCGCGTTCCACAGCTTGTTGCAGAAGTTACGCGAGCCCTGGCACCACTCTTCACTGATCGGCACGTCGGAGCCGGGGTTGGCGCCGCGGGCCAGGGTGAAGCGGGTGGCATCGGCGCCGTACCGCTCGATCCAGTCGAGGGGGTCGACGACGTTGCCGAACGACTTCGACATCTTCTTGCCGAACTGGTCCCGCACCATGCCGTGCAGGTTGATCACGTCGAACGGCTGCTTGCCGTCCATCGCGTACAACCCGAACATCATCATCCGGGCGACCCAGAAGAACAGGATGTCGTAGCCGGTCACCAGCACACTGGTCGGGTAGAACTTCTCCAGTTCGGCGGTCTGCTCCGGCCAGCCGAGCGTGGAGAACGGCCACAGCCCGGACGAGAACCAGGTGTCCAGCACGTCCTCGTCCTGGTGCCAGCCCTCACCGGTGGGCGGCTGCTCGTCGGGGCCGACACAGACGATCTGCCCCTCCGGGCCGTACCAGACCGGGATCCGGTGCCCCCACCACAGCTGCCGCGAGATGCACCAGTCGTGCATGTTGTCGACCCAGGCGAAGTACCGCTTCGACAGCTCGGCCGGCTCGATCTTCACCCGGCCGTCGCGGACCGCGTCCCCGGCCGCCTTGGCGAGCGGCGTCGTGTTGACGAACCACTGCAGCGACAGCCGCGGTTCCACAGTCGTCTTGCACCGCGAACAGTGCCCCACCGAGTGCAGGTAGGGCCGCTTCTCAGCGACGATCCGGCCCTCCTCACGCAGGGCGGCGACGATCGCCGGACGGGCCTCATAACGATCAAGACCTTCGAACGGCCCGGGTACGGTGATGACCGCCCGTTCGTCCATCACGGCCAGACTCGGCAGGTTGTGGCGCTGGCCGATCTCGAAGTCGTTGGGGTCGTGCGCCGGGGTCACCTTGACCGCACCGGTGCCGAACGACGGGTCGACGTGCTCGTCCGCCACGATCGGGATGCGCCGGCCGGTCAGCGGCAGCTCCACCTCGGTGCCGACCAGGTGCCGGTAACGCTCGTCGTCCGGGTGCACGGCCACCGCGGTGTCACCGAGCATCGTCTCGGCACGCGTGGTGGCGACGACGATCGCGGTGTCGCCCTCGCCGTAGCGGATCGAGACCAGCTCACCCTCGTCGTCGGTGTGCTCGACCTCGATGTCGCTGAGCGCGGTCAGGCACCGCGGACACCAGTTGATGATCCGGTTGGCGCGGTAGATCAGGCCGTCGTCGTACAACCGCTTGAAGATCGTCTGCACCGCGCGGGACAGGCCCTCGTCCATGGTGAAACGCTCACGCGTCCAGTCGACGGAGTCACCGAGCCGCTTCATCTGCGCCAGGATCGCGCCGCCGGACTCGGCCTTCCACTCCCAGACCTTCTCGACGAACTTCTCCCGGCCCAGGTCGTGCCGGGACAGCTGCTGCGCGGCGAGCTGCCGCTCCACGACGTTCTGGGTGGCGATGCCGGCGTGGTCCATTCCCGGCAGCCACAGCACCTCGAAGCCCTGCAACCGCTTGAGCCGCACCAGGACGTCCTGAATGGTGTGGTCGAGCGCGTGCCCCACGTGCAGCGAGCCGGTCACGTTCGGCGGCGGGATCACGATCGTGAACGGCTGCTTGTCACTCTTCGGGTCCGCGGTGAAGTAGCCCTCCGATACCCACCGCTCGTACCGCCGCTGCTCTACCTCGCCCGGCTGGTACTGGGCGGAGAGGCCACCGGTGGGCCGGCTGTCGGGGGTACGGGGTTCGGTCTCTGCGGTCACCCGACAAGTCTACGGATCCCCGCCGACCACGACGAATTCGCACCTCCCTCGTGGCACATCCACCCCCACCACCCCGATCCGTCCGTGTTCGCTCCGAACCGAACCGCCGCTCGGACACCACCACTGAGCCGTCAACGCTCGGACACCACCACTCAGCCGTCAACGCTCGGGCACCACCGCCCGGGCCGAAACGCCGCTCGGACACCACCGCCGGGTTCGCGCCCGCGAGATAGGCTCACCGGATGTCGGAACGCGGTCAGCAGACGCCCTCCTCCACCGGCGCGGACTCGCCCGCCGAGACCCCGGTGCAGCACCACGCTCCCGCACCCGGTGACGTTCCGTTCGAGATCACCGCCGACGACGGTCACGCAGCGTTCCGGCTGAGCGATGCGGAGAGCGAACCTCAGGCCCCGGCCCCGGAGAGCCGCAAGGCCCGCACGATCGTGCTGAGTTCCCTGCTGGTGGTGGCCTTGGCCGGCGCCGTGACGGTCGGCTGGTTCGGCTGGAAGGTGAACTCCCAGCGCCACACCACCCTCTCCACCCCCACGACGATCGGCACCCTGACCCTCGACGACAGCGAAGAGGCCACCTCCACCGCCGACTACCTGCAGACCGCGTTGTCCGCCGAGATCGCCATGGACAAGGCGGTAGGTGCCGTCTACGGCAACGGCGAGGACAAGTCGGTCCTGTTCTTCGGCGGGACCACCCTTCTGTGGTCCCCGGAGAGCGACCTGGACTCTGCTTTCACCTTGGTAGCCGACGACCAGAGCAGCGTGACCGGCTTGAAGGAGGTCGACGCCGGCGCTTTGGGCGGCACGATGAAGTGCGGCGTCACCAAATCCACCGACGGCGACATCGCAGTCTGTGGCTGGGCCGACCACGGAAGCCTGGCCTTGGCGATGTTCCTCAACCGAACCGACGCCGAGGCAGCCCCCTTGATGCGCGAGCTGAGAGCCGCAATCCAAACAAGATCCTGATTGCCGTACGCAGCCCCGCCAGCCCAGTCCCGCACCCAGCCCAGCCCTGCACCCTCACCAGAACAACCCCCGCCCCGACCTGCCAGAACCGTCGCGCATCCCGACCTGTCGGCACCGTCGCGCATCCCGACCTGTCGGCACCGTCGCGCGCCCACAGGCAAAACTCACCGGCGTCGACTTGCGTCGCTGCACACCCGATGCAGCGGTCACCGCCACCGAGGGCCGGTCCCGCAACGACGAACCGCCGGTAGCGACCTCACCCCCGACTACCGGCACCCAGCCCGACAGCCACAAGGCTTGAGCGGACCAACCTAGCCGCCAGCACACGCAAAGGTCTCACCCAGCCACTAGCAAGGCATCTGTCGCAAAGGGCACTGTGAAGTCCCGAATCCACAACAGGGAAATCCCGAATCCACCACAGACCCGAGCCCGAGTCCGCGAACGTCTCCTGGCCGGCATGTAAGACCAAGCCCGAGAAAACAAATTCCTGAGAAGTAAAAGTCCCGGAAACGCAGAAAGGCCCACCCGATAACCCGGGTGGGCCTTTCCATACGTTGAGTCCGGCGGCGTCCTACTCTCCCACACCCTCCCGAGTGCAGTACCATCGGCGCTGAAGGGCTTAGCTACCGGGTTCGGAATGTAA
>DATMVU010000410.1:0-9872 GCA_035562875.1 Actinoplanes sp.
TGATCCTGCTGCGCCTTCACTTCGTCCTGCTGGACCTTCACCAGGTCCTGCGCCGAAGCGACCTGTTTCTGCTCGGATCGCGGGTCGTCCCGGTCCTGGCCGAGGTACACACCACCGGTGAGTCCCGCCGCGAGAAGACCGACTGACGCAACACGCACTCCGAGCCGGCTCCAGAGCCGCTTCACGAAGTTTCCCTTCGTCGGGGGCGATGAGCGGCGGGTCCCCGACCAGGGGCCGGGCCTTCGCCGCAGGCACCTCGACTCGATCTAGGAGCCGAAGGGTGCCCGCCGAACACGATGGCCCAACGTGAAGTGGATGTGAAACGCCAGCGTGGAGATGTGAGTTTAGTCACGTGCCTTTCTGGTAAATTCCGGCACATAGCTGCCACGCTGGCGTCCCACCGAAGACTTACAGCGGAATCTCCTCCAGAAGGTCGGTCACCACCTCGGCGATCGGCGACCGTTCCGACCTGGTCAGTGTCACGTGGGCGAAGATCGGGTGACCCTTGAGCGCCTCGATCACCGCCGTGACACCGTCGTGCCGGCCGACCCGCAGATTGTCCCGCTGGGCCACGTCGTGGGTGAGCACCACCCGGGAGTTCTGCCCGATCCGGGACAGCACGGTCAGCAGCACGTTGCGTTCCAGCGACTGCGCCTCATCGACGATCACGAACGCATCGTGCAGGCTCCGGCCGCGGATGTGGGTCAGCGGCAGCACCTCGAGCATGCCGCGGGCCATCACCTCGTCGACGACGTTGGCGTGCGCCACCGACCCGAGGGTGTCGAACACCGCCTGCGCCCAGGGCGACATCTTCTCCGACTCGCTGCCCGGCAGATAGCCCAGCTCCTGCCCGCCGACGGCGTAGAGCGGACGGAACACCACCACCTTCTTGTGACGGTTGCGCTCCATCGTCGCCTCCAAGCCGGCGCAGAGGGCCAGCGCGGACTTGCCGGTGCCCGCCCGGCCGCCCAGCGAGACGATGCCGATCTGCTCGTCGAGCAGGATGTCCAGCGCCACCCGCTGCTCGGCCGACCGGCCCCGCAGCCCGAACGCGTCCCGGTCGCCACGGACCAGCTTGATCGACTTGTCCGGGTTGACCCGGGCCAGCGCCGAACCGCGCGGCGAGTGGATCACCAGGCCGGTGTGGCAGGGCAGGTTCTCCGCCTGCTCCACCTCCAACTCGTCACCGGAGTAGAGCGAGACCACCTGCTCCTCGGACAGCTCCAGGTCGGCCATGCCGGTCCAGGTGGGGTCGCTGGCCTGGCCGTGGCGGTACTCGTCGGCGGTGATGCCGACCGAGGCCGCCTTCACCCGCAGCGGCATGTCCTTGCTGACCAGGGTGACCTCTCGGCCCTCAGCGGCGAGGCCCAGCGCCACGGACAGGATGCGGGTGTCGTTCGAGTCGTTGCGGAAACCCTGTGGGAGCACGCTCTGATCGGCGTGGTTCAGCTCCACCCGCAGTGTGCCGCCCTCGTCGTTGCAGAGCACCGGCTGGTCCAGGCGGCCGAACTTGATCCGCAGGTCGTCCAGCGTCCGCAGCGACTGCCGGGCGAACCAGCCCAACTCGGGGTGGTGACGTTTGCCCTCCAACTCGGAGATGACCACGAGAGGCACGACCACCTCGTGATCGGCGAACCGGCGGAACGCCGCCGGGTCGGACAGCAGGACCGAAGTGTCCAGGACGAAGACCCTGCCGGCAGTGGCGGGTTCCGCGTCGGCGTGCCGGTCACGGGCCCTACGGCGGCCCGGCGCGGCAGTGCTGCTGGAGACTTTTTCGGCCGGGTTCTGGTCGACCCCGGCATCGGTACGGCGAGATGTCACAGGCCTGCTCCAGCGGGCGTGCAACCCGGTCCGCCCGCGGTCCGCCACCTCCGGTCGCCGGCCCTCTGCACGGAGTCGGATGCAGTCCCCGTGGCGCACGTCGTCGCAGGTCCGGGCCGACCGGCTGGCCCGGGATGACCCCGTGCCATGACTCAAACGCTAGCGGTCAACTACGTCCCGCGGTAGTGCGCAAAATCGGGCACTACCGAGTGACGGCCGACCCATGCCACATCGGCGTGCTTAAAACCTGGTGATCCGCGGGTAGTCTGGGTTTCGTGGCAGAGAGCGAACGTCCCAACCACCCGCTGACCACTGACGACGCCTGGGCCTTCACTGCTTCACGCGCGTCGTCCACCACCTTCTTCTTCGATTTCGACGGTGTTCTCTCACCGGTAACCGACGATCCGGACGTCTCACAGCCGGTTCCGTCAGTCCCCGGTGTTCTCGCCCGCCTGGCCGAGTCCGTGGGCCGTGTGGCGATCGTCTCAGCCCGGCCGGTCAGTTTCCTGCGGTCCCGGTTCGAGACCCTGGACAACGTCGACCTGCACGGCCTCTACGGCCTCGAGGTCTGGCACGACGGCGAGATCGTCACCAACCCGGCCGCTCTCGAGTTCGTGCCCGCCATGGCCGACCTGGCCTCCGCTGCCCGCACCGCGCTCCCGGCCGAGATCCTGGTCGAGTACAAGCGTCTGTCGGTGGCCCTGCACTACCGCACCGCCCCCGAACACGCGGCGGTCGTCGAACGCTGGGCCCACGAACAGGCCGAACGCCTCGGCCTGCGCACCCAGCGCGGCCGCATGGTCGTCGAGTTGAAGCCCCCCGTCGATCAGGACAAGGGCATGGTCATCACGGAGAGCGTCCGCGACGCCGGCTGCGCCTGGTACTTCGGCGACGACATGTCCGACATCAAGGCCTTCGACGCTCTGCGCGCCCGCGAGGCTGTCGACCCGTCGTTCTTCGGCATGGCCGTCGCAGTCGCCAACCCCGAAACCGGCGCCGAGGTCTCCGCCGCCGCCGACCTGACCCTGGACTCCCCCGACGCGGTCGCCGCCTTCCTCACCGAGGGCTTGGGCCGCTTCTAAAACCCATGCGCCGGTACGCCACGGGCCGATCCGCCCATCGGGGACGTCCCGTGGCTACACGCGAGGCCCGCGGTGGCCCGGGCCACCCGGCGCCCGCCGGGCCGAATGCGGTGGTCCCGCAAACCACCCCCACCCGCCACCGACAGCCGGCCGCGCCCAGGCCCTGACGGCGCACACGTTCGCGGATCGCGATCGTGTGCTCCCGTCTGGTGCTCCGGGTACACGCAGCCGGCGGCGCACATGATCACGATTCGTGTCGGCGAGCAGGGCCGATCCCGGCGATGCGACGGGGTGGCCGGGGGCATCGCATTCGGCCCGGCGGTCGCGATGTCGGTCCGGGGATACGCGGGCCTCGCGCGGTAGGCACGGGGCGGTCCGGTTCGGCGGGAGGTGTAGGCGTACCGGAGAAGGGGTTGAGAAAGCCGCCAACCGCGACATAGCAGACCGGCCGGTGTGATGTTTGCCTCAGGCTCCGTAGCGGCGCTGGCGGGTGGCGTAGGAGCGCAGTGCGCGCAGGAAGTCGATGCGGCGGAAGTCCGGCCAGTTGGCGTCGTGGAAGTAGAACTCCGAGTGGGCTGACTGCCACAGCAGGAAGCCGGAGAGCCGCTGTTCGCCGGAGGTGCGGATGACCAGGTCGGGGTCGGGCTGGCCGCGGGTGTAGAGGTGTTCGGCGATGTGTTCGACGTCGAGGATCTCGGCGAGTTCTTCGATGGTGCCGCCGGTGGCCGCGTGTTCGTAGAGCAGGGAGCGGACCGCGTCGGTGATCTCGCGGCGGCCGCCGTAGCCGACGGCCATGTTGACCTCGACGCCGTCGCAGCGGTCGCGGGTCTTCTCCTGGACGGCTTTGAGGGTGGCGGCGGTGGCGGCGGGCAGCACGTCGAGGGCACCGACCATGCGGAGCCGCCACGGGTTGCCTTCTTCGGCGAGTTCGGTGGCCAGATCCTCGATGATCTTGACGAGCGGATCCAGCTCGACGGCCGCCCGTTGCAGGTTGTCGGTGGCCAGCAGGTAGAGCGTGACGTGCTCGATGCCGGACTGGTCGCACCAGGTAAGCAGGTCCTTGACCCGGATGGCGCCGACACGGTGGCCGTCGTTCGGGTCGACGAACCCCATCTCCCGGGCCCACCGGCGGTTTCCGTCGCACATCACGCCGATGTGTTTGGGCACGGGCTTGCCGGCCAGCTTCTTCGCCAGCCGCCGCTCGTAGAAGGTGTAGACCAGAGAACGCAGACTCATCACCCTGAAGCGTAGCCACCCCCGCCAGAGGCTCAAGCGGGGTGGCACCCTCCACGCGGAGGACGTGCGAAAACCGGCCGGTCCCACCGTGGCTCCGTTGCCCGGTGAGGACCGGCCGGGGGTCTAGGCGTCGGCCAATCGGGCCTTGAGCGCGTCCAGCTCGGCCCAGAGGACCGCCGGCAGTTTGTCGCCGAAACGGTTGAACCACTCGGTGACCTGCGGAATCTCCGCCTGCCATTCGGCCGGGTCGACACGCAGGACCGCCGCCAGGTCGGCCGGGTCGAGGTCGAGGCCGGTCAGATCGAGGGCTTCCGGTGTGGGTACGTGACCGATCGGGGTCTCGACGGCGCCGGCTTTGCCGTCGAGTCGTTCGGCGACCCATTTGAGGACGCGGCTGTTCTCGCCGAATCCGGGCCACAGGAACCGGCCGTCGTCACTGCGCCGGAACCAGTTGACGTAGAAGACCTTCGGCAGTTTGGCGGCGTCACCGGACGCGCCCTTGGCCATGTCGATCCAGTGCTGGAAGTAGTCGCCGGCGTGGTAGCCGATGAACGGCAGCATCGCCATCGGGTCGCGGCGGACCACGCCGACCTTCCCGACGGCCGCCGCAGTGGTCTCGGACGAGAGTGTGGCACCGAGGTAGACCCCGTGCACCCAGTCGCGGGCTTCGCTGACCAGTGGGATCGTGGTCTTGCGGCGGCCGCCGAACAGGATCGCGTCGATCGGGACACCCCGCGGGTCGTGGTATTCGCCGGCGAGGATCGGGCACTGTTCGATCGGGGTGCAGAAGCGGCTGTTGGGGTGGCTGGACGGCCCGTCGGACGACGGCGTCCAGTCGTTGCCCTTCCAGTCGGTCAGGTGGGCGGGCGGTTCACCCATGCCCTCCCACCAGATGTCGCCGTCGTCGGTGAGGGCCACGTTGGTGAAGACCGAGTTGCCCTTGGCCAGGGTGCGCATGGCGTTCGGGTTGGTGTGGTGGTCGGTGCCGGGTGCGACGCCGAACAGCCCGAATTCGGGGTTGGTGGCCCAGAGCCGGCCGTCCTCACCGAACCGCATCCAGGCGATGTCGTCGCCGACGGTCTCGACCTTCCACCCGTCGAGAGTCGGGTCCAGCATCGCCAGGTTGGTTTTGCCGCACGCCGACGGGAACGCCCCGGCGATGTACTTGACGACGCCCTCCGGCGAGGTCAGCTTCATGATCAGCATGTGTTCGGCGAGCCAGCCCTCGTCGCGGGCGGCCACGCTGGCGATCCGCAACGCGAAGCACTTCTTGCCGAGCAGCGAGTTGCCGCCGTAGCCGGAGCCGTACGACCAGATCTCCCGGGTATCCGGGAAATGCGAGATGTACTTCGTCTCGTTGCAGGGCCAGGGGACATCCTTCTGCCCGGGTTTCACAGGCGCGCCCACCGAGTGCAGGGCCGGGACGAAGTCCCCAGTGATCTTCGCCAGGACGTCCGCACCCATCCGGGTCATGATCCGCATGCTGGCCACCACGTACGGGCTGTCGGTCAGCTCCACCCCGAACATCGGCTGGTCGGCGTCGAGCGGGCCCATGCAGAACGGGACGACGTACATCGTCCGGCCGGTCATGCAGCCCCGGTACAGCTCGGTCATCAGCTGTTTCATCTCGGCCGGGGCCATCCAGTTGTTGGTCGGCCCGGCGTCGGCCTCGTCGGCGGAGCAGATGTAGGTGCGTTCCTCGACCCGGGCCACATCGGACGGGTCGGTACGCGCCCAGAAGGAGTTGGGCTTCCTCTCCTGGTCGAGGCGGACCAGGGCGCCGGAGTCGACGAGCTCATCGGTCAGCCGGGTCCACTCGGCTTCGGATCCGTCGCACCAGACGATCCGGTCGGGGGTGGTCAGGGCGGCGACCTCGTCGATCCATGCGAGGAGGCGGGGGTGTGCGGTCGGGGGCTGAGAGGTCGAGGGCTGGGACAAGATGAAGCTCCTTCGGTCGGCACTGACCTATGACTGATCAACCGGGACAAACCGGTCTTGTCATGGGGAGTCACGTCAGCGTAAGCCGATTTCGTCGGCCGCAACTGTGGACAACCGCACAATCTTTTGTCTGCATGCTCGTTAACGATCGATTCTTCGCCGCAAAGTGCAGCTGTGCGCATGTGCCCGGTTTCCGGCGAGCCACACCGGCGCCTCTGGCAACTTTCACAAAAAGGACTTAACGCCTTAGACTCCGCGTAATAGGGCTTTATTCGCAGTTCCGGCCACAGGAGGCGGAATGACGATCCCGGGCTCTGACGCGGACTCGGACACCGGCCTGCTCGCCGCGGTCCGGGCCGGCGACACCGCCGCGTACGGGACGCTCTACGAGCGGCACCAGCCGGCAGCCCGCAGGTTCGCCTTCGGTCTGGTCAACCGTGCCGCCGACGTCGACGACCTGGTGGCCGAGACGTTCGTCAAGGTGTTCGCCACCCTGCGAGCCGGTCGCGGCCCGCTCGTCGCGTTCCGTGCCTACCTGCACACCACCATGCGGCACCTCTGCTACCAGCGGGCCCGGATGGACCGGCGGCTGGAGTTCACCGACGACCTCTCCCGGTACGACCCCGGCGAACCGTTCACCGACCCGGCCCTGGACCGACTGGAACGCACGTTCGCCGCCGCCGCCTTCCGGCAGCTGCCCGAGCGCTGGCGGGACGTGCTGTGGCAGACCGAGGTGGAGGGCAGCACCCCGGCCGAACTCGCCCCCCGGATGGGCCTGACCCCGAACGCGGTGGCGGTCCTGGCCCACCGTGCCCGGGAGGGCCTGCGCAGCCTCTACCTCCAGCAGCACGTCGCGGCCGCCGATCACCCGGAGTGCCGGTGGGCCGGCGAACGCCTCGGCGGCCAGGTCCGCGGCCGGCTCGCCCCACGGGACGCGCACCGGATGGGAAACCACCTCACCTGGTGCTCGGAATGTCGTGACCGGCTCGCCGAGATCCGCGAAGTGGACAGCTTTCGCCACGCTCCGTATCGGCAACGTCACCATGTCGAGACGCCCGGTTAAGGCTCGGCAACGAGAACAGCACTGGGTGACCGGCGCCGGTACCCTCGGTTCCGTGCCCCTGACCACAGACCTCCGCACCCGCATCCGGGGCCTCATCAGTGAAGTGGGCAAGTTCGGCGCGGTCGGCGGGTTCGCTTTCCTGGTCGACCTGGCGATCTACAACGTACTGCTGCGGCAGGGCTTGGAGACGCTGCTCGCGAAGACCGTCTCCACCACTGTCGCGACCACCATCGCGTTCCTCGGCAACCGGTTCTGGACCTGGCGGAACGCAGGCGATCACGTCGGCATGGCCCGGCAGTACACCACCTTCTTCGTGCTCAACCTGATCGGCCTGGGCATCTCGCTGGCCTGCCTGGCGATCAGCCACTACGGACTGGGCGCGATCTGGGCACCGGCGAAGAGCACCCTCGCCGACAACATCGCCGGGCTGGGTATCGGAACCGCCCTGGGCACCCTGTTCCGGTTCTGGTCCTACCGCCGTTACGTCTTCCGCGTCGACGCCGCCCGGACCTGAGTCACCGGCCTCACAGTGACCCGGTGTAATCGCCACTGCTCCCGTAAGGTTGCCCAATGCCATCAGTCAGCACGCTGAGGGACCGTCTCCGGCACCTCGCCCCCGAAGCGCTCGCGTTCGGGGTCATCGGAGTCGGTAACACGCTGCTGTACCTGGCCATCTACTACGTGGCGATGCCGATCGGGCCGGTGAAGGCGAGTGTCCTGGGCACTGTCATCACCACCACCCTGGCATACCTGGCGAACCGCTACTGGACCTACCGGAACCACCCCCGGACCGCCCTGCGCCGGGAGTACACACTGTTCTTCGGCTTCAACCTGATCGGCATGCTGATCCAGTCCGGGATGACCGGGCTCGGCAAGTACGGGCTCGGTCTCTCCGAACACGAAGACAAGCTCAAGCTGATGGCCGTCACGATGGTCGGCATCGTGATCGCCACACTCTTCCGGTTCTGGTCCTACCGCACGTTCGTCTTCCTGAAGCCGCCAGTCGACGGGCACGAGGGTGTCATCGCCGACATGGACGCGACAGCCGGTCTCGCCGAACTCAGCGCGATCGACGAGCCGGGCAGCGCGGCTAACCTCGATCTACGGCCGGAGCTGGATCCTCGCTGACCGGCTCGTCCAGCGGGGCCAGTTCGATCAGCTCGTACAGGGTGCTCTGCACCAGCTGGGCGGCGGGCACCCCGGCCAGCACGGCACTCTGATCCCCGATCGAGTCGATCACCAGGGTCCCGCTGCCGAACAGCCGGTCCAGCAGGTTCTGTGTCAGCGCGTGGTCGTTGATCCGGTTCAACGGCAGATCACGACGTTCCCGTACGGCTAACCCGCGCTGGATCAGCAACCGCTCACCGGTCAGCACGTATTCGGTGGTCCACCAGGTCAGCAGGGGCCGCAGACCGTACCGGGAACCGTAGTAGAGCATCAGGGCGAGCACCATCAGCAGGCCGATCCGGCCGCCCTCACTCGGTGGGAGCAGCACCCACGCGGTCACCAGGGCAGTCACGGCCAGCAGCAGCACGGCGGCCGGCACGACCGCCGCCTTCCAGTGCCCGCGCAGGTGGAGGACGATCTCCTCCTCGTCGGCGAGCAGTTCCTCCGGGAACGACACGCGGTCAGCGTACGTGCAGCACATCCCCGGCCGAGACCCGAACTTCCCGGTCTTCAGCCGTACGGATCACCAGCTGCCCGTCCCGATCGACAGCGACCGCCTGGCCGGTCAGCTCACCGCCAGCCGGCAGCAGCACCCGCACGTCCCGGCCGATCGTCGCGCTGTGCCGCTGGTAGGCGGCGAGCAGCCCACACATCTCGGCGTCACCGGCCGCATCACGCCAGCCGGCGTACCAGCGGTCGACACCACGCAACAGGGCCCGCAGCAGCGGATCACGGTCGAAGTTCTCGGCACCGGACAACCGCAGCGAGGTGGCCGGCACACCTGTCGTCTCCGGCAACTCCTCGGCACGGGTGCTCACGTTCAGTCCGATCCCGATCACCACCGCGTCGCCGGCCACCTCGGCCAGGATCCCGGCACACTTGCGGTCGCCGACGAGCAGATCGTTCGGCCACTTCACCGACGCCTCCACTTCGGAGACCCGGTGCACCGCCTCCGCCAGGGCCACCCCGGCCAGCAGCGGAAGCCAGCCGAACGCCGAGGCGGGCACCGCCGGCCCGGGCCGCAGCAGCACACTCACGGTGAGCCCGGCCCGCGGCGGTGACGTCCACTGCCGGTCCCGGCGGCCACGGCCGGCGAGCTGGCTCTCCGCCACCATCACCAGGCCTTCCGGCGCGCCCTGACCGGCCGCGGCCGCCACGTCGGCGTTTGTCGAACCGGTCTCCGCGCGCACCTCGACCCGCGACCAGAAGCCGCCGGGGGTGACCAGAGCCCGGGTCAGCGCACGCTCGGACAGTGGCGGCCGGTCGAGATCGGTGTAGCCCATCAGGGCAGCTTAGTGGCCCTCCAGGGAGTGCCGGCTGACGTAGGGGGTGGAGCGCTTCTCCGGCTCGGTCCGGTCGGCCCAGGAGCGCGGCAACCGGATCCGGCGCGGCGGCCACTCCGGCATCGGGCCGGACTGCGGAATCGGCGGCAGATCGAAACCGGTCGCCGGTTCGTAGTCGGGGACCGGAGGCAACGGGCCCATCACCGAGGCCGAGTAGAGATCGTCCGGCACCGGGGTCCAGTAGTCACCGGTCGGCGCGGGCTGGTCCCAGTCCTTGTACCG
>DATMVU010000411.1:0-11276 GCA_035562875.1 Actinoplanes sp.
ACGCGGCGGTGCTCTGGCGTGACCTGCACGTGCAGGTGCGGGCCGCCGACGACGGCGGCGACTGGGACCGGGCCGTCGAACTGGCCACCCGGCCCGGTTCCAGCGGACTGCCGGCGGTCTTCGGGCGGATGGACGAGGCACTGGCCGAGGCCCTCGACATCGGGAACCGCCGGGTGGAACAGCAGGCGGCGCGGGCCGGCGGGGCGCTCACCCTGCTGACCGCGGGTCTGGTCCTGTTCACCACCGGGCTGGTGGCGGGTGTCGTGCTCGGGTTCCGGCCCAGGATCGGAGAGTACCGATGAGGATCAGGACCGCTGCCGTCACGGCGATGCTGCTCACCGCGGTGGCCGGGTGCACGGCGCCGGCGGACACCCACCCGTCGTCTGCCGCGGCCACCGCCGCGGTGCCCCGGCCACTGAACGTGGCGGATCCGGCGGAGGTCCCGAGCCGGTCCCCCGTACCGCAATGTGATCCTCGGGCTTCGTTGCGCCCGAAGGGTGCCCTGCCGAAAGCGGGTGCCATGCCGGCGGGCAGCACGATGGCCGGCATCGTGGCGAAGGGGCGGCTGGTCGTCGGCATCGACCAGAACGCCTACCTGTTCGGTTTCCGCGATCCGGGGACCGGCGAGCTGGCCGGATTCGAGGTGGACATGGCCCGGGAGATCGCGCGGGCACTCTTCGGTGATCCGGGCAGGGTGCAGTTCCGGGCGATCACCACCGCCGACCGGATCCCGGTGCTGCAGAACAACCAGGTCGATCTGGTGATCCGGACCATGACGATGACGTGTGAGCGGTGGCAGCAGGTGTCGTTCTCGACCGAGTACATCACCTCCCGGCAGCGGCTGCTGGTGCGTAAGGCGGACCGGATCCGAGACTTCGCAGACCTGGGCGAGGGTTCGCGAGTGTGCGCGACCCGGGGCAGCACCAGCATCGTCACGATCGCCGAGCAGCCCGGCAAGCTGGTCCCGGTGAGCACCGACAGCACCCTGGACTGCCTGGTCCTGCTCCAGCAGCATCAGGTGGACGCGGTGTCGACGATCGACATCCTGCTCGCCGGGCTGGCCGCGCAGGATCCGGCGACCATGGTGACCGGGAAGCCGGTGTCCGACGAACCGGCCGGGATCGGCATCCCGAAGAACCGGCCGGACATGGTGCGCTACGTCAACGGGGTGCTGGAGAAGATGCGCACGGACCATGCCTGGACACGGATCTACGACCGGTGGCTGCGCAGCCGGCTCGGTCCGGCCCAGCCACCGAAGGCCGTTTACCAGGATTGATGGTCGGACGGCCGACACCGCGGAGTGGCAGCCCTGGTCTACCCTGACGCCACCGGATGAACGGGGGAGATAACCGGTGCTGACAGCGACTGTGGTGTTCCTGGTGATCGGCGGCGTGGCCGTCGCGGTCCTGGCGCTCGCGCTGTTGGGTGGCGAACTACTGCATTTCGGTCACCCCGACGCCGGCGGTCCGGTGTCGACCGAAGTGGCGGCCGGCTTCCTCGGGGCGTTCGGGTTCGCCGGAGCCGCGGCTGCCGAGCTGCTCGACGCCCGTACCGCGGCGGTGATCTCCATCGCCGTCGCGATCGGCGCGCTCGCCGCCTTCCCCGCGGCCTGGCTCGCGTGGCGCCTCTCCCGGTCGGTGCGGAACATGCGCACCGACGCCACCCCCCAGCGGTCGCACCTGGTCGGCTCGCTCGGCACGGTGGTCACCTCGGTTCCGGCCGGAACCGGCTACGGCGAGGTCACGTTGCGCCTCGGCGGCCAACCGGTCAAGGTCTACGCGCGGGCCGACCGTGCGATCCCCGCGGGTGCTCAGGTCTTCGTGATCGAGGCGCCCAGCGATACCAGTGTCGTGGTCGAACAGACCCCCTGAAACCTCCTCAAGGTCTAATCACACCCCTATTGCCTGGGAAGGCCTAAATGTCTGGATTGTTGTACGCGATCGCCGGTGGCGTGCTGCTGATCGTGCTGGTCGTCATCTTCGTGCTCTCCCGCATCAAGGTGGCCGGGCCCAACGAGGCCTTCATCATCACCGGCCGCAAGGGCAAGACCACTCAGGGAGTGGACGGCACCAGCAGCACCGACATGTCCGGCCAGAAGGTCGTCATGGGCGCGTCGGTGTTCGTACTGCCGATCGTGCAGAAGCTGCAGTCGCTGGACCTGTCCAGCCGCCGTATCGACGTCGGCATCAAGGGCGCGGTGTCCAAACAGGGCATCCGCGCCGAACTGCACGGTGTCGCCATCGTCAAGGTGGGCGGCACCGAGGGTGCCATCCGGGCCGCCGCCCAGCGGTTCCTGCACCAGCAGTCGGAGATCGAGGACTTCACCCGTGAGGTGCTCGCCGGCGCGCTGCGGTCGATCGTCGGCCGCCTCACCATCGAGGAGATCATCCGGGACCGGGCGGCGTTCGCCAGCGCGGTCGCCGAGGAGGCCGAGCACTCGATGACCAACCAGGGTCTGGTGCTCGACACGTTCCAGCTGCAGGACATCGTGGCCGAAGGCTCGTACCTGCAGGACCTGGGCCGTCCGGAAGCCGCCCGCGTGCTCAAGGACGCGGCCATCGCCGAGGCCCGGGCCCGGCAGGCCGCCGAACAGGAGCGGCTGCTGGCCGAGGAGGCCATCGCCGAGGCGAACCGGAACCTGTCGCTGAAGCAGGCCGGCATCCAGGCCGAGATCGACGCCGCCAAGGCCCAGTCGGCAGCGGCCGGCCCCCTGGCGCAGGCCGAGCGGGACCAGAAGATCCTGGCCGAGCAGCAGAAGGTGGCCGAGCAGAACGCCGAACTCAAGCAGCGTCAGCTGGACACCGAGGTGCGCAAGCCGGCCGACGCCGCCCGGTACCGGGTGGAGCAGGAGGCCGAGGCGAACCGTAGTGCCGCCGTCCTCCAGGCCGACGCGCAGCGGCAGGCCACCATCGCCGCCGCCCAGGCCCAGGCCGAGACGGCCCGCCTGACCGGTGAGGGTGAGCGGGCCCGTCGTGCCGCGCTGGCCGAGGCCAACGCGATCGAGGGTCTCAAGGAGGGTGAGGCCGAGAAGGGCCGCCGCTCCGCCATCGCCGAGGCGATCGAGCGGGAGGGTGCGGCCGAGGCCGCCGCGATCCTGGCCAAGGGTCAGGCCGAGGCCGAGGCGATGGCCCGCAAGGCCGAGGCGTTCGCGGCGTACGGCGAAGCAGCCGTCATCGACCTGCTCGTCAAGGTGCTGCCGCAGGTCGTCGAGGCGGCCAGCGCGCCGCTCGGCAACGTCGACAAGCTGACCGTCATCTCCACCGACGGTGCCACCTCACTGACCAAGTCGGTGGCCGGCAACGTCGCGCAGGGTCTGCAGATCGGCAGCGACCTGACCGGTATCGACCTGACCGGGCTGCTGTCGAAGCTGGGTGCGGGCACCAAGCTGAACGGCGACCAGCCGGCCGTGGAGGCCAAGGTTCAGGACTGATTCACCAGATGCCGGCCTGCCAGCGTCACCACCAGGTGATGCAGCAGGCCGGTTTCGTATCTCCGGCCACCGATCCGCAGGCCGGAGATCTCCCAGTCGATGATGTAGGCGATCTCGTCGCCGTCCGGGGTGGCGCCGATCGGCAGCAGCTGGTGGTAGTCACCGAGCGGGAACATCGGCCCGGCGATCGGCCGGCGCAGGGTCACCGGTTCGAAGAGCACGACGGCCGCACTGATCGGGCTGGTGCCGTACTGGGTCAGTAGCCAGCGGTAGTCCTCGGGCAGTTCGACACCGGTCCGGGTGGTCACCGCGTCCCAGTCGACGGGTGCATGCCCGAGCGGCGGCCCGGCCAGCTGGGCGAGGCGTTTCTCCAGGTCCGCCCCGTAGGCGAAGGACACCTCGACGACCACCGGCACGTCGTCACCCTCGGACACGACGGCCAGCACCACCGCCCAGTAGCCGGCCCGCAACCGGGCCCGCGCCGGATGGAGGTCCCGCTCCGACCTGTCGAAACCGCCGCCCGCCGGCAACCCGAGCTGCCGGGCCAACTGGTGCACCACCGTCTCGGCGGCCGCGAACGCCGTCGGGTCCGCGGGCAGCCCGAAACCGGCCAGATCGGCGATGATCCGGCCGTCGTCGACCCGCACGGACAAGCCGGCCGGCTCCGGTACGGCGGCGAGTAGCACCTTCAGCTCACGGTCGGTGACCGGATCGGTGAGCGGGGTCAGCCGCCGGGCGATCTCCCGGAGGAACTCGACGGCGTTCATGACACCTCGAGGCAGTCGGCGGACTTCTTCGCTGCCCGGTCGGCCTGCTCGAAGGCGCTGCCCTGGAGCTGGTAACGGTAGGTGAGTTCAAGTTTGGGGCAGGCGTTGCTGTCGCCGCTGCCGGTGCCGTAGGCGGTCACCGTCACCACCTTGTCCTGCACGGTCATCCCGGTGACCCACGGCTGGTCGGTGGGTCCCACGTCGGTCAGGATCGTGCCCACCCGGGCCGGTTCGGCGGCCGGCGAGGAACCGTCGAAGACCTCGATGGTCGACGGGAAATACGAGGTGGACGCGTCACAGGTGCGGGCCACCAGCGCGTCGGCGGTCCCGTCCCCGGTCACGTCCCCGATCGTCACGAGCTGCACCAACGCCTCCTGTTCCCGGTTCTTGCACTGTTCGATGAAGGTGTCCCAGTCGGCGCCCTCACCCACACTCGCCAGGGTGCCGCTCGGGTCCTCGGCCTCGACCGACGGATTCGCGCTCGGCGCGGCGGTGGCCGCCGTGGTCTGCACCGTCGTGGTCTCCGGCGTGGGTCTCCCGTCGTCCGTGCACCCGGTGAGCAGCGCGAGCGCCACCAGCGGGACGGTCGTGAACAGCGCGGCCTTCGTCAGCAAAGCGATCTCCCCCTAGATGTCACCACAGACTAGGGGCGCCCACCCACCGGTTCCAGGAGAAGTGCGCTGGTCGGGACGCCGGTACCGGCCGTCACGAGGACCGGGCCGATGCCGGGGACCTGGTTCGCCGCAGTGCCGCGGACCTGCCGGACGGCTTCGGCGATGCCGTTCATGCCATGGATGTACGCCTCACCGAGCTGCCCGCCGTGCGGGTTCACCGGCATCGGGCCACCCAGCTCGAGATCCAGGAAACGGCCCTCGCCACGGCCACAGAAACCCAGTTCCTCCAACTGCATCAGGACATACGGGGTGAAATGGTCGTAGAGAATCGCGGTACGCACGTCCGCAGGCCGCCGGCCCGACTGCTCCCACACCTGTCGCGCCACCACCCCCATCTCCGGCAGCGACGACATCGGCGAACGGTAATAGCTGGTCATCACGTACTGCCCGGCCCCGCTGCCCTGCGCTGCCGCCGCGATCACCGCCGGCCGGTGGGGCAGGTCACCGGCCCGCTCGGCCGACGTCACCACCACCGCGACCGCCCCGTCACTCTCCTGACAGCAGTCCAGCAGCCGCAGCGGCTCGGCGATCCACCGCGACGCCCGATACTCGTCCAAGGTGATCGGGCGACCGTGGAACCAGGCCCTCGGATTGGTGGCCGCATGCCGACGGGCGGCGACCGTGACCCGGCCGAAGTCGTCGGTACCCGCCCCCGCATCGTGCAGGTAACGCCGGGCCACCATGGCGACCTGCGCCGCCGGGGTGGCCAGGCCCATCGGCAGATGCCAGCCGGCATCCGGGTCCGGCGAGGCGAACACCTGCCCGAACCGGCGGCCGGACCGCTCGTTCAGCGCCCGGTAACAGACCACCACCTCGGCGAGACCGGAAACGATCGCGAGCACCGCCTGCTGCACCACCGCGCACGCGGCACCGCCGCCGTACCCGACCCGGCTCAGGAACGTCAGCTCACCCGCCCCGATCTCCCGGGCAACGGCGATCTCACTGCTGTTGTCCATGGTGAAGGTGACGAGGCCGTCGACGTCCGACGGCCGCAACCCGGCGTCGTCCAGGGCGGCCCGGACCGCCTCCACCGCCAGCCGCAACTCGGAACGGCCGGAATCCTTGGAGAACTCGGTGGCGCCGATCCCGGCGATCGCGGTGGCCCTGGTGATCATGTCGCTACCTCGACGATTCCGGAGACGTGCAACCCCTCTGCGGTACGTCCGGCGACCTCGATGCCGTGCGGAAGGACCCGGCCGCTGAACGTGAGAGTGTCGTAGGCGTGGCACGGGGCACCCAGCCGGATCCGGATCCCGGTGATCCGGGTGCCCGCCCCCAGCCGGTCGGTGACGAACCGTTGCACCAGGCCGGTCGTGGTGAGGATGTTGAGAAAGATGTCCCGGCTGCCCAGCCGAACCGCGGCATCCCGGTCGTGGTGCACGTTCTGGTGGTCGCGGGTGGCCAGGGCGGTACTCACCACCAGCGTCGGCGTGACCCGGAGAACCCACGGCTCCAGCACCGGCACGTCCGGCCGCCACACCGGCAGCCCATCCTCGAACCCGACCCGGACAGCGTCCCCGATCTCCGGCCGAGGCCCCCGGTACTCCGCGACCATCCGAAGCTGCGGCCCGATTCCGATCCCCGCCCCGCTGGACTGTTGCGGCACGCCTTCCAACCCGGCCTCGTCAGGAACCGCGGGTTCATCCAGGTCGACCAGCGCGACGATGAACGGCGGACGACGGCCGGGGACCGGTGGGTGGTGGTGGACGACGAAGCTGTGGATGCGGCCGGTGCCGGGGGCCTTCTCGAACCCCAGGGTGAAGGAACCGCAAGCCGGGCAGGCCGGGCCGGGCGGATGCCGCCGCTCGCCACACTCCATACAGCGCTGAATACGCAGCTCCCCCGCCGCGATGCCCTCCCAGAAGAAGGCGTTGTCAGCGGTGACCACCGGTCGCAGTTGCTCCCTGCCAGCCGGCATCCCATCCCCCGGAGCCTTTTCACCCTGCGCCTTCTCGCCCGGCTGCCTTGCGCCCGGCTGCCTTGCGCCCGGCGGCTCCTCGCCCGGCGCGCGGTCGCCCGTGAATCCTTCGGCCGGCGGCTTCGCGGGCGGCGAGGTGGGCCGTCTCGGGGACGGTTTGTAGCGGAGGATCCGGAAAGTCATCTCGCCGACCGGTTCGTCACCGACCAGCCAGGTGCTGACCGTGGTGACGAAGAAGCCTTCGCCGAGTGATGTCCTCTTAGGACCGGTGACCGATTCCAATCGGCTGCGGACGGCTACCTCCTCACCGATCCGGAGCGGACGGTGGTAGGTCTGTGCGCTGTCGGTGGCGACCACCCCCGCATAGCCTTCCGCGGCCAGTTTCTCCGACACGTCACCCAGCGGATCCCCGGCGACAGCGGGTGCCAGCCCGCGCATCGTCCAGACCTGGATCATCGCGGGCGGCGCGACCTGATCACGCTCGTAGACGGGGTTGGTGTCCCCCATGGCCTCCAACCAGGTCCGGATCATCGGCAGGTTGACCGGATCCCGCCCAGCCCGCACCTCGGACACGCCTGCCGGCTCGGACGTCCCTGCCACCTCGGACACCTCTGCCGGTCCGGACACGCCTACCACCTCAGACGTCCCTGCCACCTCGGACACCTCTGCCGGTCCGGACACGCCTGCCACCTCAGACATCTCTGTCACCTCGGGACTCTCGGCAGGCCGAGGCCCGCGGTGGCGATGATCTCGCGCTGGATCTCGTTGACTCCACCGCCGAACGTCAACACGAGATCGCGACGTTCGTGTACGTCAAGCCAGTCAAGTAGTTCAGCCGTCAACACGTCCGTCGGGTCGCCGTGCCGGGCGACGGCCTCGGACAATTCCTGGGTGACGTGCAGCAGCCGCTCGGAGGAGAAGACCTTGGTGGCGGACGCGTCGGCGGGTCCCGGGGCGGCACCGATGACCTGCCAGTTGAGCAGCTCGTTCACCCGGTGCGCGGCGTAGGTACGGGCCAGCGCTCGACGGACGTCCGGCTGGTTCACCATCCCGCTGTGGTGTGCCCATTCACGCACCCGGTCGTACCGGATTCCGAACCGCCCGGCTGGACCGAGCATGACGCGTTCGTGGTTGAGCTGGGTGGTGATGAGCCGCCACCCGTCTCCTTCGGATCCGACCCGGCGGGTGACCGGCACCCGTACCCCACTCAGATATGTCGAGTTGACGTGATGCGTCCCATCACACGTGATGATCGGCGTCCACGTGTATCCCGGATCATCGGTATCAACAATCAATATGGACAATCCACGGTGCCGATCAACAGAAGGCCGATCAACGACAGGCAGATCAACAGGTCGATCAACAGATGGCCCGTCAATAGAAGGACGGACGGCAGAAGGACGGGCGGCGGACGGCCGGGCGACTGCGGTTCGGCACGCCAGCCATAGGTAGTCGGCCTCGTGCGCTCCGGTGGTGAACGTCTTCTGGCCGTCCACCACGTACTCGTCGCCGGTTCGGACCGCCCGGGTCCGTAGGGCGGCCAGATCGGTCCCGGCCTCCGGCTCGGTGTAGCCGATCGCGAAGTGGATCTCCCCCGCCAGGATCCCGGGCAGGAAGAACCGCCGTTGCTCCTCGGTCCCGTGTGCCAGCAGGGTCGGTGCGACGGTCTGCAACGTGACCGCCGGCAACGGCACGCCGGCGCGGGCCGTCTCGTTGACGAAGATCTGCTGTTCGGCGGGTCCGAGGCCGCGCCCGCCGTACTCCACCGGGAATCCCAGCCCGAGCCAGCCGTCCCGGCCGAGACGGGACACCAGCTTCCGGAAGGCCGGCCCGTGCCGGTCCCGCAGCAGCAGCCGACGCTCCTCGGCGGTGAGGATCCGGCGTAGGTAGGACCGGAGTTCGGCCCGCAGTTCCCGCTGCTCGTCGCTCAGTTCGAGGTGCACAGCCGGTCCCCCAGAACGGTCAGCCGGTGTTCCCCGCCGCCGAGGAACCGGACCAGGTCCCGGATCAGCGCGGTGTGCCGGTGCAACGGGTAGTCGATCGACAGCCCGAGCCCGCCGTGCAGGTGATGGCAGGTCCGGGCGGCGGCCGGGGCCTCGGCGGTGAACCACAGGGCGGCCACGTCGAGTTCCTCGTCGGCGTCGCGTCCGGTGCCGAGCCGCCAGGCGGCGCTGAGCGCGACCAGGTGCAGGGTTCGCGCGGTCACGTAGACGTCCGCGACCTGCTGCGCGACCGCCTGGAAGGTGGCGATCGGCCGGCCGAACTGCTCCCGCTCCCGCACGTGGTCAGCGGTCAGCGCCAGTGCCCCGGCGAGTGCCCCGTCGCCGAGCGCGCAGGCCCCGGCGATGGCGTTCCGGTGCAGGTCGGCGTGGACGAGCGGCCCGTCCTCCAGCGCACCGAGCGGCTCGGCCACCACCCGATCGAGCCGGAGCACCCGGCCCCCACCCGCGGGGTCGTCCAGGTGAACCCCGGCGGCGGCCGGATCGACGACGACCACACCGGGACCGTCCACCGTGACCAGGATGCGGTCGCCCGGGATCACCCCGGTCTTCACCCCGCTGACGGTGCCGTCGGTGGCCAGCGCCGTGCGTGGTGCCGCCGGGAGTGGATCACCGGGTTCCGCGACGGCCAGCCCGAGGACCGGCCCGACGAGCAGTTCCTCCCGCTGGCGTTCCGATCCCCAGCGTGCGACCAGCGGTACCCCGGCCGCCAGGTGGGACAGGGCGGGCACGTCGAGGGCGCGCCGGCCGATCTCGGTGAGCACGAACGCGGTCTCCAGGATCCCCAGTCCGGCGCCGCCGAGTTTCTCCGGGACGGCGAGGGTGAGCAGTCCCGCCTGTCCGAGCGCGGCCCATTCCGTCCCTTCGGCGGCTGTCACCGCACGCGCCAGATCGGTGATCGCCTGCTGGGTCTCGTCCGGACGAAAGTCCATACCGCAGATTAGAACATGTTTCAGTTTCCGGTCGCCACCGGCGGGTGACACAGAGCCGCAACGCGCCGTTGCTAGGCTTGATTCACCATCGAAGGGGCGACCATGGCAACTGCGAGAACTGGTACCAGCACGCGCACCGCCCTGTCCGGCGCGGAGGCCGAGCAGGGTTCGGCGGCACAGCGCGACAGGCGGCGGCGCATCCTGGAGGCGACGCTGGCTCTGGCGTCCAAGGGCGGTTATGACGCGGTGCAGATGCGCACCGTCGCGGAGAAGGCGGGCGTCGCCCTGGGCACGCTCTACCGCTACTTCCCGTCGAAGATCCACCTGCTGGTGTCGGCGCTCGCCGTCGAGTTCGAGACGATTCAGGACAAGATCGGGCGCAAACCCATTCCGGGCGATTCGCCGTACGATCGCACGCTCTTCGTCCTGGGCCGGATGACCCGGACCATGCAGCGGGAGCCACTGCTCGCCGAAGCCATGACCCGGGCCTTCATGTTCGCCGACCCGTCGGCGTCGGCCGAGGTCAACGCGGTGGCCCGGCTGATGGAGGAGATGTTCACCCGCGCCATGCACTCCGGTGACGATGCCGAGCCGACCGCCGACGACCGGGCTAAGGCCCGGGTGATCGGCGACGTGTGGCTCTCCAACCTGGTCGCCTGGGTGACCAGGCGGGCCTCAGCCAACGACGTGGTGAACCACCTCGAGCTGGCGACCCGCCTGCTGCTGTCCCCACCGTCACCGAACTGAAGCCCTCACCCGGCCGAGACGTCAGCCGACCAGAGTGATCAACTTGTCGAGGGCCTGCTTCGCGGCGGGTCCCGCCTGTTTCTCCAGCATGGCGGCCATCGGCCCGTTGAGTGCCGGCCCGGCGAACTCCATCTCGTAGGTGATCTGCGACCCGGTCCCGTCGGGCACGATCACGAACCGGTTCTTGGCCTTGACGCCCATCGGCCCGTCCCCGGCCATCTCCAGGTTGCCGGGCGCGTCCGCGGTGACCACCTTCCAGGCCATCTCCGCGGGCATGCCCATCAACTTCACCTTCTGCTTGTACGCAGTACCTTCCGTGACGGTGGCCGGTACGTCACCGACGAAGCCCTGGTGCATGGTGTTCCATTCGGGGGTGCGCGGCAGGTCGGTGACGACCTGCCACACCTTGTCGGGTTCGGCCGCCGACGTGGCGGTGACACTCACCTTGGGCATGTCTTCCTCCTGTTCAGGCCGCGCCCGCTATGTCGAGCCCGGCCACGTGGCCGAATGTCATCGCCGGTCCGAGCGTGGAGCCGGCCCCGGCATAGCTGTGTCCCATGACCGCTGAACTGGCGTTGCCGGCCGCCCACAGTCCGGGGATGACCGAGCCGTCGGGTCTCACCACCCGGGCGCGGGCGTCGGTGAGCAGCCCGCCCTTGGTCCCCAGATCTCCGGGGACGATTCTGAAGGCGTAGTACGGGGGCAGCCAGATCGGTGCCAGGCACGGGCTGGGTAGGTTCGTGGGATCCGCGAAGTATGCGTCGTACGTACTGTCGCCGCGGTGTTGATCGGGGTCCCGGCCCGCTCG
>DATMVU010000412.1:0-9976 GCA_035562875.1 Actinoplanes sp.
AAGAAGACCGCGGCGAACACGTCCCGCAGCGGCAGGACCAGGCGTTCCACCCGGTCCCGGACCGAGGTGCGGGCGATCACCAGACCGATCATCAGGGCACCGATCGCGTCCGAGACCCCGACCTCGGCGGAGATCCCGGCGACCAGCACGGTCAGGCCGACCATCAGGATGGCGAGGAGTTCGTCCTCCCGGCTGTCGATGATCTTGCCGATCCACTTGGCGCCCCAGCGGGCCACCGCGAACAGCAGCGCCAGGTAACCGAAGCTGATGCCGATCCGCAGCGCCAGCTCACCGGCCGAGTCCGCCCCGGACAGGATCGGGGTGAGCAGCGCCAGGTAGAGGGCGAGGAACAGGTCCTCGATCACGATGATGCCGAGGATCACCGGGGTCTCGGCGTTCGCCAGCCGGCGCAGCTCGATCAGCAGTTTGGTGGCGATCGCCGACGACGAGATGCCGACCGCACCGGCGATCACGAACGCCTCCGACGTACCCCAGCCCATCGCGAAACCCAGGCCCAGCCCGGCACCGATGTTGATGGCGATGTACGCCCCGGCCGCCGCGAACAGCCGCTTGCCGCTGCCGAGGACCTGCTCGACCGGGAACTCCACACCCAGGTGGAACAGCAGCAGCACCAGCCCGAGCAGGGCCAGCATGTCCAGGTCCTGGGGATGTTCGAAAAGCGTCAGCCCCGGAGTGAACGGGCCGAGCAGAATGCCGGCCAGCATGAAGAACGGCACCGTCGGCAGACGGAACCGGCGCCCCAGACGGGCCAGCAGCCCGGCGACCAGGATCAGGGCACCGAGCCCGATGAGATTCGCGTGCATCGGTCGCCTTAATCCGTGAAGTACGTACCGGCGAGCACCGCGCCGATCTTGCGGGCCTGCTCCTCGGTCAGTTCGACGACGGCGTTCGGCTCGTCACCGGCGGCCTCGAAGACGTAGAGATGCCGTTTCCCGTCCCGGGACAACACGATCGACACCCGCCGGCCGCCACCGCCCAACGCCACGTCGTACCTGGTCCCGACGCCGGGAAGTTCCTGAATGTGCACACCCTTGCCCATGGGCGCAGATCCTACGGGCGCCCCCGGAGGATGACCCCTTCTCGCGACCGAGGCCACCGAGGTCACCGAGGTCACCGCGGCGGAGAGACACCGGGCCGGCGTGCCGTTGCTGCGGGCGGCGCACACCGGCTCGGCGATCCGTTCACCAACCCTTTCATCGTACGAATGACGGAACGGTCCCGCCCGGTCCGCGCGAGGTGGGCGGCCCGCCCGGACCGGCCCGCGACCGCCGGGCGTGAGCGGGCCGTCACCCTCAGACCCGCAGCCCCTCGATCATCCGGTCCAGCACTCCCGGCAGGTGCCGGTCCCAGAACTCCCAGGTGTGATCGCCCGGCTCGAACGCCGAGTCCAGAGCCACCCCGGCGGTGGCGCACGCCGCGATGAACCGCCTGTTCTGCGCCGCCAGGAAGTCGTCACTGCCGCAGCGCAGCACCAGCCGCGGCAGGGCGAACGGGTTCGCCACCCGCACCAGATGCATCAGATCCTCGTCCCCACCGGCCACGATCCGGTCGGCGAACACCCGCGCGGTCAGCGCCCGGATGTGCGGCCGCATGTCGTGCTCCTGGATGTAGGCCAGATCCAGCGCCCCCGAAAGGGTCGCCGCACCCGCGAACCGCTCCGGCTCCCGCAACGCCCACTTGATCGCCCCGTAACCGCCCATCGACAGCCCCGCCACGAACGTGTCCTCCCGCCGCCCCGACACCCGGAACAGCCGGCCCACCACCTCCGGCAACTCCGCCGACAGGAAATCCCAGAACCGCATCCCGAACGTCTCGTTGGCGTAGAAACTCCGGTGCACCTGCGGCATCACTACGGCCAGCCCCCGATCCCGGGCATACCGCTCCACCGAACTGAACCGCGTCCACGACGTGTGATCGTCGGTCAACCCGTGCAGCAGATAGACCACCGGAGGCGGTTCCCCGGCCACCCGGTCCGGCAGAATCACCGTCATCGAGGTGCCCATCTCCAGCGCCTCGGAGTCGAAATTACACCGGATCATTGCCATCGTGACAGTCTCGCCCCCACCCCTACCGGACCCGCCCGGCACACCATCGTCGAGGACGGTCCCACCCCGGCGCATCACCGCTCAGGATGATCTTCAACGCCCACCGGCCGTACCCTTCAACACTCACCAGCAGTGCTCTTCATCGCTCACCGGCCGTGTAATGGCGCAACCGCACGGGCTCCCCGGCCGGCCCGGTCCAGTCAGCGTCCGAAGTGTGCGAATACGTCCACCCACTGGCTTCATAGAACGCCACAGCCGCGGACCGCCCACTGTGTTCCGTGACGGTCAGACTCAACCCGTACCGCCGCTGGAAAGCCCAATCCCGCACCACCCGGACCAGATCGCGGGCCACCGACCGGCGGCGAGCCGCCGGGCCGACGAAGAGCCGCCCCAGTTCCGCGCCGCCGCCCGCACCCCGGTGCACCGCGACATGCCCGCACACCGCACCGTCCGACGCCACCGCGACCCAGGCGCACATCAGCTCCGGCGGGTTGAGCCACCGCACCGGATCGACCGGCCAGTTGACCGGATAACCGTCCCGCTCGTGCACCGCACACAACACCGCCACACAGCCCACCAGATCGGACCCGGCACGCTCCCGGATCACTTCTCACCCGCAACGTCCCAGGCGTCGATCATCTCCCCGGACCCTCCCCCGCACCGCCTCCGGCGCGGTCGTCATCAGGCCATCCTTGTCCCCCCGCGGCGCCGCCGGAAGGATCATGGAATGAAGAGGTACCTGCTCCTCGACAACGACGGTGTCCTGGTGGACACCGAACCCTGGTACTACCGGGCCGGTGAACGCGCCTTGGCGGACGTCGGCCTGGCCCTGGACCGGGACAGATATCTGCGGGACATGAGCCGGGGCTGGGGTGTGTGGGAGCAGGCCCGGGACGCCGGCGCCGACGAGGCGGCGATCAGCCGGCTCCGCGTGACACGGAACGCCTACTACCAGGAGTACCTGCGAACCGAACGGATCGAGATCGACGGCGTGCTCGAAGCCCTCACCGCACTCGCGCAGCACGTCCGGATGGCCGTCGTCACCACCTCGAAGCGGGCCGACTTCGACCTGATCCACGGGCACCGGCACATCCTGCGGTTCATGGACTTCGTCCTGGCACGCGGCGACTACCAGCAGGCCAAGCCCCATCCGGAGCCGTACCTGACGGCCCTGCACCGGTTCGCGGCCCGGCCGGCGGAGGCACTGGTCGTGGAGGACTCGTCCCGGGGCCTGAACGCCGCGGTGGCGGCCGGCATCGACTGCGCCGTGGTCCACAACGACTTCACCGCAACCCAGGACTTCACCGGAGCCACCCACCGGATCACCACCCTGGCCGAGCTCACGGAGATCGTCCTGGCCGCATCCTGACCAGCCCCGTGTCACGTCTGACCAGCGCCTCGCAGCGTAGGTTCGAACGCTCGCGAGACAGAACGCCCGGATCCATCCTGCGTTCTGCCGGCACTGAGCTCACCCGGATCGATGCTCAGCAAGCCCTCGGAGATCGGTGACCAGTTCGTCGATCCATCCGCGGGACACCGGGACTGCGTGAACGCCGGTCTCCACGACCCAGCGCAGCGCGCTCATGGTCCAGCAGAGACCGCCGGTCACCATCTGGTCGATCACGATCCGTGGGTCGGTGCCGGCCTCGTGCGCGAACAGCGCCGGTAAGGCGTCCATCCGGACACGTTCGATCCGGCTGTGTTTGCGGCCCTCGCGCACCAGGAGGTAAAGGTCGCCAAGATGAGGGTGCACGTAGGCGTCCGACCAGTCGATGGTGACGATCTCGCCGCCGGGGATGTGCAGCAGGTTCTTTGCCTGAAAGTCGCCGTGCACGATGGTCTCGGGTTCGCTGGAGAGTCGCTCCAGGCGGTGGGTCATCGCCCGGAGCGGGTCGTCGATCGCACCGGTCAAGTCGGGGCGCAGAGCCGCCATCGCCGTGGCGGCCCGGGCCGCCACGTCCACGAGATCGGCGGTGGATCGGCGCAGACCGGCGGCCAGCGCCGGATCGGCGGCCAGCCGCACGGCGGACTCGGCCCGCATCCGGGCCAGGACGCGGACGGCCTCCTCGTATCCTTCGGCGGTCGGACGGTCCTCGAGGTTGTCACCGCCGAGGTCCTCCAGGACGATCACCCCCGAGCTGCCCTCCGCGAGCAACCGCGGCGCAGCAATCCCGAGGGGAACGACCAACTCGTGGTAACGCCGCGCCTCGCCGGCCAACTCACCGATGCCCCGCTTCACGATCACCGATTTTCGGGTGGCACCGTCCAGGCGGATCCGCCAGACTTCCGACAGCGCCCAGCCGCGCAGCAGATCACCGCCGACGATCGTGCCGTCGAGGTCGGGAAGCCAGCCGGGCAGCGTTGTCTCGATCACCACGGCATTCTGCCCAAGAAGCCCCGTCATGCGCGTGCTGATTCTCGGTGGCACCGAGTATCTCGCCGCTTCAGGCTTACGAACTCGGGTGTTTCGCCGGTGGGAGTGGCCACGCCTCGGCCGGCCCGACACGGTGCTCGGCGCCGTCCTCGGCCCGGCATGTACGGGTGACTCGCAAGGTATTCCGGACGCCTCGCAAGATCACTCGCAAGGTACTCCGGGCACACGCGAGGTACTCCGGGCACACGCGAGGTACTTCGGACACTCACGAGGTACTCCGGGCACACGCGAGGTGTTCCGGGCACTCGCGTGTTCGCGCGGACGCGACACGGATCGTGTCCCGTCCAGGTGAAGTTTTCGGACGGCAGACCGCTGACCAGCGCTCCGCAAAGTAGGTCTGGACGGTCACGGCGGAGTTCGTCCAGACCTACTTTGCGGATTTTTTGGGAATCCGCGCCTCGGGACGTCTCGCGCGGCGTGCTGACCGCCTAGTTAACTCTCGCCGGTTGTCCTGAGACGATGATGTGCCGGTGTCGATCGGCGGAGTTGTCTGTCACGGATGCCAGAATCCGTCTGTGCCAGACGCTGACTATTTCGCCGCCGCCGATGATGCCGCTGCCATCGCCGTGATCGAGGCCGGCGGCCCGACAAATGTCGGGTTGGACGTCATCTTCCTCAAGGACATCGATCCAGTCGACGCCATCGCTCAGCTCGAAGCGATCATGACGAGTTGCAGCTATGAAGAGGCCAGCAAACGGCCGCGTGTGGGACATCTGTTGTCGTCTCCGGATGTCGAAAGTCCGTTTGTGCTGACCGTGTCGGACACACTGTTCGAGGTCCTGGCCTCCGCCACCGAGGCTGGCGTCGGGGCTGCGGCCGAGGCTTGGGCTGCGGCCGGCGGGGTCCGTGGACTTGATGCCGCAACAGCAACGGTGGTCGTGGAAGCACTCGTTGGTTTGGCGAAACGTGCTCGTCTCGCCGGCCAGCAGCTGTACTGCTGGTGGACGCTGTGATGGGTCACTCTCACCTGGGATGTGCGGGCGTGGTGAAGAGCTTGCGTTCGCGTCCGAGTAGCGGTCGTCCTCCTCGTGGTCCTGGTGGTGTGTCGCGGCTGGGCCAGGGTGCAGGGCTAGTGACAGTGTCGAGGTAGGCGGATTCCGCTGGGGTGGGTCGGACGTAGTCGGCGATGACGAGATCGGAGTCGTCGTTCGTGGTGGCGGTGGGGGTGTTCAGGCCGAGGTGCGTGGTCGCCTGGGCGCTGGCGTCGACGGTGCCGATGAACAGGTCCATGCGGGCTGACCAGTCGCGGGCGAGGACGGGTCCGACGTGACGGTGATAGAGGATGGGCCGTCCGCCGCGGCGGTTGTGGGCGAACCAGCGGGCGCTGCGACGGTGCCGGTCGATGCTGTGCTGGTTGACCTTGGGGATGGTGTCGCCGCCGAAGGTCCGCAGCGTGTCATAGGTGGTTCGGGGCAGGCTGGGTGGCCGCCAGGAGTCGTCGTCGATCCAGTGGGCGACCGGGTCTTTGACGACTTTGGGCCGGTAATCGGGCTGGCCGAGTCGGCGGCCGATCTCGGTGGCGAAGCGGTGTTGTCCGGCGGGGTCGCTGGCGGCGAGGCGACGCCAATGGAGGGATCCGACAAGTGCGGCAATCTTGACCGCCTCGGGATAGGTCGCGGCGAACAGCCGGGAAGTGCTGAAGGTGGCGTCCTCGGTGCCGTGTGGGATGAGGTCGGCGGCGCGGTCGTCCCAGGTGATGCGGGCGTCTTCCGGGTGGTGGGCGTCTTGGTCCCAGCGGTGTCCGCAGATCAGGAAGCCGGTGAGCACGGCGTCGTAGGTTGCGGCCGGGCCGAGTCGGTGCAGAAGCCGCAGGTGGGCGCGTTGCGCGGCAACGACTTCGGGCAGGACATCGAGGGTCGGGTAGGGCTGATCGATGACGTCGGGTGGCCCGATCCAGATGCGGTGGCGGGTGCAGACGTAGCGGTGGTGCTCGAAGAGTTGCCGGACGCGGCCGCCGGGATGCCGGGCGGTGCAGCGGGGACAGCCGTATTGCGGTTCGTGGCGGAATGCGAGCCAGTCCGGTTCCGGTCGGCGGATCTCGATGACGGCGCTGGCCAGACGTGCCTCCGGGATTCCGGTGACAACGGCGAGCAGGTCGGCGGCGATGACGCGGCTGGTGCCGGTGGTGGTGCGGGGCCGGCTGACCTGGTGCCAGAGTTCGGTGAACGGGATGCCGTGCAGGTTGGCGAGCCGGGCGACGTAGGACGCCGCGGTTTCGTGGTGGGCTGGCGCGACTGCGATAGGCAGACGTGAGTGCATCAGGCGCTCGCGGGCGTGGCCTTGGCGGCCCGGCGGCCGCGTTGGCGTGGGGCGGTCGGCTGGGCGGCCTTCTCGGCGGCGAAGTCGACGGGGACGGTGTCGAGCAGGTCGCGGGTGATCTGTTCGGTGCCGTCCTCGATCGCCAGGATCGCGGCGCCGCGGATGAGTTGGGAGAGGCTGCCGATCATGCCGGAGGTCCGGCGGTAGAGGTATTCGTCGAGGCTGACGAGGATGCCCGGGGTGTGGTGGTGCAGCCGCAGGGTGGTTTCGAGGGTGGAGAGCAGTGCTCGCCAAGCGGCGCGCTGGTCGGTGGTGCCGTAGGCGAATGGGGTGGAGGCGATGAGGGTGAATCGGCCGGCGATCTGGCGGCCGCGGACGCCGGCGAACAGTCCTTCGGCTTCGACGTCGATGCCGGCATAGACGAAGGTGGCGGGTAGCCGCTCGGCGAAGTATTTGAGCTGGTCGGAGACCTCTGCGCCGGTGCGGGTGGTGAGGTTGAGGTTGTGGATCTCGTCGACCAGGACCAGTTCGATGCCGGTGTTGGCGGCGGTGGCGCAGACCGCGTTGACGATGGCGGGCATGTTGGCCCGGGCGGAGAACTCCAGGCCGTAGAAGCGTGCGAACTCGACGGCGAGCATCTTCGCGGTCGCGGCGGGTGGGACGGTGACGTAGGCGACCGGGAGCCGGTGTCGGCTGTCGGGGTGGCGTCGGCGGACGGCGCGTTCGTGGGTGCGGCCGAGCAGGGTCAATGCGGTGGTCTTGCCGGTGCCGGAGGCGCCGGACAGGATCAGGCCGCGCCGGGCGGACATCTGTCGCCGGTTGAGTTGGACCAGGAGGCGGCCGGTGTTGAGCATCTGCCGGATGGTCGGGGTGTTCACCAGCGGCAGTTCGGCATGGTATTCGCGGCGGGCCTCGTCATGGGCGACCAGTTGGCGGCGGGGCAGGCCAGCCGCTGTTCGGCGGTGATCAGCGCCGGTCCTTCCGGCTGGTAGTCGACGAACCGGCGCCAGCCTTCCTTGGTGGTCGGCGGGTCGTCTGGCGTGAGGACGTCGTCGGCCGGGCTCATATCCATCTCTCTGCTTCGGCGTCGGCGTCGAAGACCCCGAACGGGATGATGTCGGCCTCACGGGTCTCGGGCTCGGCCTCGGTTTCGGCCGGGACCGCCGACTCGGATGCCGGGCGCCGGTGGGCGGCTTGTCCGGCGCGGGTGCGGGCGGCGATCCGGGCACCGGCTTTGTCCGGGCCGTGCTCGGCCCGGGTGAGCAGGTCATCGAGGACCCGGGCGATCTCGGTCTCGGTGGCTGTCGGGCTGGCCAGTTTGCGGGCGTGGCGCCAGGTGAAGTCGGCGAACGGTGCGGACACCATCGGCAGGTGGGTCCAGGGAACGGTGATCCAGCCGTCTTTGGTTCGGACGAAGACCTGGGAGACGTCGTAGGGGTCGCAGTGCACTTCCCAGAGACCTCGGCGGGCGTTCACGCCGGAGTGCTGGCGGCGTAGTGGCCCGAGGGCGGCGCAGTCGTAGGTGCGGTTGCTGATCCGGATCCCGTAGTCGTTGATCTGGCGCCAGTGGACCGGAAGTAGTTCGAGGTAGTCGTCGCTGGTCAGGGTGAGCGGCAGGTAGCCGGCCGCGGCGACCAGGGCGGTGTATTTCTCGTTCGGGGTGAGGATCCGCCGCGGCTGGTGCGGGTCGCGGAGCTCGTCATGCGGCCGGTGTTGCCAGCCGACGATAAGCCACTCGTCCAGCAGGTCCTGCAGTTCGGCGATCGTCCACTCGGCGGCGACGTCGCGGCCGCGCAGGGTCGGGTTGGCGCCTGTGTAGCCGACGACGTGCTGCGCGAACAGCGTCTTGATCGCGTCATTGGTGGCCTCGACGACGCCCTTGTCGGTCGGGGTGCCCTTGCGGGCCGGTTGAACCGAGATCCCGAGGCGGTTGCAGGCTCGGGTGAAGGTCTCCGAGACGAACACCCGGCCGTGGTCGATCACGATCTGGTCCGGGACGATCACCGGCCGGGCTGCCGCCTCACGCATCCGGGCGTCGACGTCGATCAGCCGGGCGTGCGGCATCCGTGAGGCGGACAGACGCAACGCATTCGCCCAGCCTGGCCGCATGGGTTCGGGGACCAGCATCTTGGCCAGTAGCAGCGCGGCGTCGACGGCCTTGGTGCCGACCGGGCGAAGCACCGCGGCGCAGATGGTGCGGGTGGCGACGTCGACGGCGATGGTCAAATCAGCACGAACCGGGAGCCCGTCGTCGAGTAGCACCATGACGTCGATCGGGGTCGAGTCGATCTGGGCCTGCTCACCGGGCCGAGCGGCGAAGGTCGGCGTGAACGCTCCTGACGGACGGTTCGCCATCTGGCGGCGGGTGACGGCCGAGCCGAAGGTGTGCTTGCCCGTCGTCAGACGGTCCACCAAGGCGTAGAACGTCGACCGCCCAGGCAGCGGAACCGCTCCGGCTCCGTGAACTTCTGACCGTCCGGCGGATCAGCCGGGACCGGGTGCCCGTCGAGGCATCCGTCTCGGCCGCGATCACCTCGCGCAGGGCATCGACCAGCCAGGCATCAACCCGGCCGGCCGCCTCCCACTCACGAACTGCTCGCTGGTCGACCAGGCCCCAGAGCCCTTGTGCGAGGTAACGAGCGCGACGTTTCTCGATCGTCCGCTCGGTGACGCCGAGTTCCGCGGCTTTGGTCCGCTGCCGGTGAGTCAACGAGTGAACCGCAGGGTCGTATCCGGGTCGTGCTGGCGTGCCGGGCTCGGCATCCGGAGACAGCCCGGTCTCGACCTCGACCAGGTGCTGCTCCCATCGCTTCGCCGTGGCGAGCACCTCGTCCGGAAGCGAGTCGAGCAGCCCGAACGGTTCAACCGCGGGTGCCGGGTCCGCGTCGACCACCGCGAAGCCGGGCGACGCCATCAAGTGCCCTGCCAAGACGACCTGCTCAGCACCCGTCTCCGAGCGCAGCCGAACTGATGTGCCGGCCAACCCGACGACCTGGTGCTCCTCGTTGTCGAAGTGCACCCAATCGCCTGGGCGCAACGCTGATCCCGGCCGTGCCATCAGAGCACCTCCAGCGTGACCGTGGTGCCCGGATGTAACGGCGCCGAGAGGTCGGCCTTGAACTCGTGCCGCCAGAGCAGGTGAAACAGCACTGGAAGCACGGCTATCGGATCACCGGCCGCCTCCGCCCCGACCATCAGGGGTGTCGCCCCGGAGAAC
>DATMVU010000413.1:0-4239 GCA_035562875.1 Actinoplanes sp.
AGCGTGATCAGGTCGAGTAGCTGGTCGCAGGCGATGTCGAAGGTGGTTCCGGAGAGGTGCTCACGTTCCTGCTGGAGGGTGAGCACCGTCTGCCGGATCAGCCGGCCCAGCCCGGCGGCGCCGTCGAAGACCCGCGGGCCGCGGCCGGTGGCGGGTGCCCGCCGGTCGAGGGCTTCGCCGGGGACGATCAGCGCCACCGACGCGAAGTCCGTACCGTGCACGAACCGGAACGGCTGGTCGACGTCGCACAGGGCCAGAGCGCCGGGCCGGATCTCGCCGGTGGTGGCGGCCTGCTCGACCTGGGCGCTGCCCTGGACCGGCACCAGCAGTTCGACGGCGCCGCGCGGATCGGTGCGGATGTGCCGCCGGTCCCGGACGAACTCCTCGCGGACGTTGCCGCACAGCACCATGCCGTACGACCGGGACCGCTGCCACTCCAGTCTTCCGGCCCACGGGCCGCTCTCGGCGAGGTCGACCCGGCTGCTGCCGTGCAGGGTGATGAAAGCGTCCCGGTACGCGTCCGGCGTCGGTGTGGTGTCCGGCCCGCTCCAGCGATACATGCCGGGCATCGTAGTCACCGGCAGTTGCCCGAATACCTTTCGCGTCTTACCATTCGCCACTCTGACCTTTACCCATCGTGACGAGAAGAAGTCACCCTCCGTAATTCATTGGGCCCTGCGTGGAGTTACTGCGGGGCATTCTCGTGATTCGGGTAACCGCGTCGTTCCCGTTCGATGGCAAACGCCGCCGATGTCGAGGTTGTCACGTTCGACGCCAGCGCCGGCACTGGTTACGTTGTCCGCCAAGTTCCTTGATCCACCGGTGAAAACGCCTGGTCAAGAGACATTTACGGGCACGATTTGATGGGGGAGCCATGACGGTCAACGAGCTTCGGACGGCCTTCCGGCACGAACTGGAACAGGGTGATCGGGACAAGGCCAAGGCGTTGCTCGCCGACTACGCTGAGTTCACCCCGTTCCTGGCTGTCGGTAACGCTGTACTCGCGAGTGCCGACGGTGATCACCCGCTGGCCGCCCGGATGGTCGGGGTGGCCGACACCGCGTACCCGACGAGCGATGCGACGCCGGAGCCCGAGGACGCCGCCGACCTGGCCAAGGTCTCCGCAGCCGCCGTCGAAGCCCTGGGCGAGAGCCAGTTCGCCGACTACCGCGCCGACGGCGCCCTGTGGGACCTCGCCGACTGGCGTTCGTCGATGGGGAACTAACGCCTGGTGTAGCGGTGCTTGACGCCGCGGGGAAAGAACTGCGGGTCATCGGGGGGCCGCAGCTCGACCCGCGGCGTCTGCGCGGCTTCCGGCACGTAGTGGGCGAACTCGCTGTTCAGTCGCAGCAGTTCGGTGCGGATGGAATCGGCGGCCGCCCGTTCCCGTTCCGGGGTGGCGTCACAACCCGGCGCGAGTTCCACCACCACCGACAGATAGCGGTCCCGGTCGTCGTCCTCGGCGGTGCTCAGCACGAACCGGCCGGTCGTCCAGTCACTGATCCCCGGCCGTTCCAGGCCGACTGTCACGTTCTCCGGATACACGTTCGCGCCGAAGTACGACACGGTGAACAGCGAGCGCCCGAACACGTACACGAACGGCATCTCCGGTCCGTCACCCGGCTCGAAACCGTTCTCGCGACAGAAGAGCATCAATTGCTGGTACGCCAGCAGCCCGCCCTCGTCCGCAAGGTGATAGCGGACCAGTGGAATCATGCCGTCGGCGCTGAACACCAGCGTCCCGTCCGGAGCCGTCTCGAACAGGCGCGCCGATGGATCGTACTGAACGATGGTCGGCAGCCGGGAATCCCCGAACAACTCGGTGGCCAGATCCGGCCGCCCGGCCAGGAACCGCCGGATGCGCACGCTGAGCGCCGTCTCGTTGCCGAGCACCCCGGCGTCCGCGGTCCCGTAGAGCGACACGATCCCCGACTCCGGATCGGTGATCCCGGCCCGCGCGGCCACCAGATCCCGCCATTGCTCGGAGAACACCTCACCGGCCAGCACCAGCTTGAGATCCCGCCGATCCCAGTGGCTGTCGGCGTCGATCACGTTCTTGACGAACGGCGGGTACCCCAGCAGCACCGTCTGATCGAAGTGCTCACCCAGCTCGCCGACCACCCGCAGGATCTCGGCGACGTCGTTGCCCGGCGCCGCCACGGTCACCGGCCAGCCCTCGGCGGCCAGCGCCCGGCAGGCGGCCACCGTGTACATCCCGCCGACCCAGTTGCCCAGCGCGAAACACACCACGGCCAGGGTGCTGCGCCGGTCGGCCTGGAACCCGTCCCGGAACACCTGCGCGAACCGGGCGACCACCGCCGCCTCGTCCCGCACGGTGCGCGGCCACACCGTCGGCCGCCCCGACGACCCGGACGACACCGCCACCGTCGCCGCCGCGTCGAGGCGCCCGCCCCGGCACCGCTGCGGCAACGGGAACCGCTGGTGGTAGTTCGCCTTGGTCATCAGCGGGATGTCCGCGGGCCCGGTGACGGCGGCCGGATCCACTCCGGCCTCCCGCAGCATCAGCGGATAGGCCGGAACCGAGGCGACCGCGTCCCGGAACAGGGTCATCAACGACATGCCAGCAGACTATCCACACCGTGTGTCAGCATCACCCGTTCGGATTTCGCGCGATCGGCGCCATTTCATCGAAGCCCTGGAATCAGGCGAACTCCTCATCGGAACGGACTGATCAGGGAACCGGCGGTCGCTCATCGAGGTCGTTCGTACCGACGAGATGCCGTCTCGAAGTCTGCCGGTTGGCAGCCCGGCACCGCGCAATTCGCCGGTCTGCCTTCTCCGCCTTTGATCCGGTCACGCCGATGAGTTCGGTGGATGCGGACCTCGGTCGGCAGCAGTGTGGGATTCATCCGATCCCGGGAGATAGTGCTGACTGCCGACCGATTTCATGGCCGCCCGTCCATCAGCCCCGGGTCAGCCGCGCAGCCAGTGCGGGTCGACGGCGATGGTGTCGGGGGTGAGGCCGTAGTGGGCGGCCACCTCGCGCAGCTGGTCCTCGCCGCAGCCGAGTGTGAAGCGGTGACCGTCCGGGTCCTGGATCACGAAGTCGCGCATGCCGGACGGGCGGGACGCCACCGGGGTGACGATGTGGGCGCCGGCCTGTTCGAACTCCGCGCACAGGGCGTCGGGGTCCCCGACGTACACGTAGGCCGACCGGGCCGGCGGCGGGCCGTCGCCGGTCCACGGGACCAGCAGCAGCGTCTCGATGTCGCCGCTGGCCAGGGCCGCCAGGCTGTCATCGGCGGTGCGCCAGGCCAGCCGGAGACCGAGCACCTCCTGGTAGTAGGTGATGGACCGATCCAGATCGGTCACCGGGAGTTGGGGCATGACATGCAGCCAGGTCGTCGGTTCGGGGGACACAGATTCCTCCTCGGTGAGGGCGTCCACCGCCTCCAGCAGGCGGCGGACCTCGTCGAGCCGCGCCTCCAGGCGGGCCCGGTGGTCGCGGAACAGTTCGCGACGTTCCGGTTCACCGGCACCGGCCAGGACCCGGCGGATGTCGGCGATCGGCATGTCCAGCGAGCGCAGCAGGGCGATCACCCGCGCGGCGCCGGTCTGCCCGCTGGTGTAGTAGCGGTAGCCGGAGTCCTCCGCACGGGCGTCGGGTTCGAGTAGCCGCATCCGGTCGTAGCGCCGGAGTTGCGGAATGCTCAGCCCGACGAGTTCGGCGAAGCGGCCGATCTGCCATGGCCCTGATTGATCGTTGGTCACGAACCGATTCTGTTGGTCTCACCCGCGTCAGGGTCAATACCGGTCAGGACGGGAAGTGCGGGCGCAGGTTGGCCGCCGTCATCCGGTCCAGGAGACGGTCGGAGAGCAGCCGCGGCAGCCGGGTGAGGATCGCCGCGTCCCGGCCGATCGTGTAGCGGGCCCTGGGCCGGCGCGCGGTGGTGGACGAACGGCGTGCCGGGCCGGCCGGTGCGCTGCTGATGACGAACGTGCACGGCATCGTGGCGATGGAGAACAGCGGCCATCTCACCGCCGGCAAGTGGAACACCACCGGCGACGAACTGCTCCGGATGCTGATCGAGCGGATCTAGCGTCCGGTGCCGGGTGACTAGACCGGCGGCAGGTTGTCCAGTCGGCTAGTTGCCGCCCGGCCGTGTGCCGACAGCGTCCCCAGTCCCGCGCCGGCCGTCCTAAGGGTGAACGGTTGCGGTGCCGCAAGGGTCATCCCAGCGAGCAGTGGACGCAGCAGGGGGCGCCCTGATCCAGATG
>DATMVU010000414.1:0-13031 GCA_035562875.1 Actinoplanes sp.
CGCAGCGACAGTCCGATACTGGTCACGCCCATGCCGAGGGAGAGCGCGAGGATCCAGGACGCGACCTCGGCCTCACCGGCTCCGGCGGCCCGGGCGGCGCTGAAGACGATAGCCGCCGAGCTGGTGAATCCGATCAGTACGGCGAGCAGTCCGGCGTTGACGGCGGACGGTGGTGCGAGGTCACGTACGGTCACTTCCCTATTGTGGTCGGCTATGACGTACGCCAGGAGGGCGACCCGGGAACGGATCCTGGACACGGCCGAGCGGCTGTTCGGGGAGCACGGGGTGTTCTCGGTGTCGAACCGGCAGATCAGTGCGGCGGCCGGGCAGGGGAACAACGCGGCGGTGGGTTACCACTTCGGATCCAAGGACGATCTGGTGCGGGCGATCGTGCTCCGGCACGCGGAGCCGATGACGGCGATCCGGTTGCGGCTGCTCGACGAGTTCGGCGGCGGTGACGACGTGCGGGACTGGGTGGTGTGCGTGGTCCGGCCGATCACCGAGCATCTCGCCGGTCTGGGGAATCCGAGCTGGTACGCCCGGTTCGCGGCCCAGTTGATCGCGGAGCCGAACCTGCGGGCTCTGACCGAGGCCGAGGTGGGTGGATTGCCGAGTCTGCAGTCGGTGTTCCGGGGATTGGACCGGGTTCTGCCGGAATTGTCGCCGGAGGTGCGCCGGGAACGCGACGACATGGCGCACACGCTGATTCTGCATTTCTGTGCACGCCGGGAGCGCACGCTTCCCCCGGGTGTGGACGTCCGGCCGATTTGGAAATCGACCGAAACGAGTCTGATCGACGCATTGGAGGGGCTGTATCGGGCGCCGGTGAGCCGGATCATTTGACACGCGGGGGCCACGATCGCCCACGGTTCAAGCAGTTGCTTTAAATTGGGCTGTCCACACCGGACGTTCCCCGCGAAAGGGCCCCTTATGTCCCCCTCCATCCCCAACACGCCCCATCGCTTCAGCGCCGAGGAACTCGAGGCCCTGCGGGACAGGTACCGCTCGGAACGGGATCGCCGGATCCGCCCGGACGGCGCCACCCAGTACCGCCGGGCCGCCGGCGAGTTCGGCTACTACGCGACCGACCCCTACACCGAACGCACCGAGCGGGAGCCGGTCCGGGACCGGGTCGAGGCCACCGTGATCGGAGGCGGGTTCGGGGGTCTGCTGAGCGGGGCGAAACTGCGCGACGCCGGGGTGACGAGCCTGCGGATGATCGACGAGGCGGGTGATTTCGGCGGTACGTGGTACTGGAACCGTTACCCCGGAATCCACTGTGACATCGAGGCGACCGTCTACATGCCGTTGCTGGAGGAGGTCGGTCACGTTCCGCAGTGGCGGTACGCCCCGGGCGAGGAGATCCGGCAGCACTGCATCAACATCGCGAACAAGTACGACCTGTACGACGACACCATGTTCCACACCAGGGTCACCGAGCTGACCTGGGACGACGAGGCCGCCGAATGGCTGGTGAAGACGGACCGCGGCGACGAGTTCACCTCCCGCTACGTGGTGATCTCGTCGGGCACCCTGACCCAGCCGAAACTCCCCGGCATCCCGGGCATCGAGGGCTACCGGGGGCACACCTTCCACACCAGCCGCTGGGACTACGGCTACACCGGTGGTGACCAGACCGGCGGTCTGACCGGGCTGGCCGGCAAGAGGGTGGCGGTGGTCGGCACCGGTGCCACCGGCATCCAGGTGATCCCGCACGTCGCCGAGGCCGCCGAGCAGCTCTTCGTCTTCCAGCGCACCCCGTCGACGGTGGACTTCCGCGGCAACCGCCCCACCGACCAGTCGGTGCTGGACTCGGTCCGGCCGGGCTGGCAGCGGGAGCGGATGGAGAACTTCCTCAACCTGGTCACCGGCGGGCACGTCGACACCGACATGATCGCCGACGGCTGGACGGCGACGGCGAAACTCCAGCGGCAACTGCTGACCGGCACCGTCGACCCGACCATCTCCGACGAGGAGCGGGAGTACCACGACGAGATCGCCGACTTCCGGAAGATGGACGAGATCCGGGCCCGGGTGGCCTCGATCGTCGAGGACCCGGAGACGGCGGCGAAGCTGCAGCCCTGGTACCGCTACATGTGCAAGCGGCCCACCTTCAGCGACTTCTACCTGCCGGCGTTCAACCGGCCGAACGTGACACTGGTCGACACCGCGGACACCGGCGGCATCACCCGGATGACCGAGACCGGCATCGTCGTCGGTGAGCAGGAGTACCCGGTCGACTGCGTCATCTTCGCGACCGGTTTCGAAGTGGGCATCTCCGGGGTGCTGTCCGGGACGCTGCCGGTGACCGGCCGGGGCGGGCTGCCGTTGCTCGGCCACTGGGCGCGCGGCCCGCGGACCCTGCACGGCTTCTACAGCCACGGTTTCCCGAACCTGTTCCACCTGGGTTCGATGCAGAACGCGGCGGCCGTCAACTTCGTGCACGTGCTGCAGGAGCAGGCGATCCACATCGGCGCGGTGGTGGCCGAGGCGAACAGCCGGGGCGCGAAGCGGATCGAACCGACCGCCGAGGCCGAGCAGGCGTGGTGCGACACGATCGCCGCGACCGCACCGAAGCAGTACGCCTTCCAGGCCGAGTGCACCCCCGGCTATTACAACGGTGAGGGCAACCCGCGCCAGGTCAGCTTCTCGTTCGGCCCCGGCCCGGTGGTCTTCCACGAGCTGTTGCGCAACTGGCGCGCCGACAACGTCGACGAGGTGCTGTCCTAGGGCTGCCGGGGCCGCTGCCGTCCGGCGCGGCCCCGATCCCCGCGCAGTGTCCGGGTGAGCAGGGCGGCCAGCACGACCACGGCGAACGCCGCGGTGATCCAGCCGATGCCGGTCGTGTCGAGCCAGGTGGTGACGGTGCCCTGGACTCCGGTGACCGCGCCGACAACCGGGTCCCGCGGGCTGCCGGCACCGGACATCAGGCGTAGCTCGTACCAGCCGTAGTAGGTCACGTACGCGCCCGCGACCAGCAGGAACGCGCCGCTCAAGCGGGAGATCCAGGGCAGCACGGCCCGGGTGCGCCGGACCGTCGCCTCCCGGGCCAGCGCCACCAGCATCGCCAGGAGACCGACGACCAGCCCCATACCGATGGCGTACGCCAGGAAGGCGCCGATTCCGGTACGGAGATCCCCCTCGCCCGAGACCAGACCGGTCACCGCCAGGAACGGTGCGATCGTGCAGGAGAGCGAGGCGACCGCGTACGAGGCTCCGTACCCGTACAGGGCGAGGATCGACGACGACGGCGACCCGGCGGCCAGGCGCGGAAGCCGCAGTTGCAGCTCCCGGCCCGCGAGCAGCCAGCCACCGAGCACGACCAGCACCGCCCCGATCGCGACAGCGGCCCACGGCAGATGCCGCTGGATCGGCACGGTGGTGACGCTGAGCACGAACCCGATCGTGCCGAAGACGGTGACGAACCCGGCGGTCATCGCCGCGGCCAGGCGCAGCGCCCGCCACACCCCGCCGGGGCCGGAGACCAGGATCGCCAGGAACGAGGGCAGCAGCGCGAAGCCGCACGGGTTGAACGCGGCCAGCAGGCCCGCCGCCAGTGCGAAGGTGATCGTGTCCATCACCGGGGTTTACGGCCCGCCGGTACGGCTCAGTTCAACGGCAGCGTCATGTGCACCCGGTACCCGCCGTCACCGGACGGCCCGGACTCCAGGGTCCCGTTCAGCAGGCAGGCCCGCTCGTGCAGTCCGACCAGGCCCTGTCCGGCGCCGGGCAGCGGCAGGGCGGGCCGGGGTGGCCGGGAGTTGGTGACCGTCACCCCGGTGTGCGCGCCGGACTGCCACAACTCGACGGTGGCGGACGCGCCCGGGGCGTGTTTGCGCACGTTGGTGAGCGCCTCCTGGACGGTGCGGTACAGCGCCCGCTGGCCCGGTGTGCCGAGGCCGGGCGCCGGCTCGCCGGTCAGTTTCGCCTCGATGCCGCTGGTGGCGACCAGGTCGGCCAGCTCGGTGAGGGTGGGCTGCGGGGACAGGTCACCCGTGCCGGACGCCCGCAGCAGCGTGACCATGGTGCGCAGTTCGTCGAGGGTGCCGACGCTGAGGCCGCGGATGGTGCGGGCCGCCTCCCGGGTGGCCGGCTCCCCGGACGCCATCTGCAGCGCCCCGGCCTGCACCGCGATCAGGCTGACCTGGTGGGACACCACGTCGTGCATCTCCCGGGCGAGCTGGGCGCGTTCCTGGGCGAGGATGGCCTGGGCGTGCAGGACCCGTTCGTGTTCCTTCGCCTCCTCGATCTCCTCGATCCGCTGGGACAGGTCCCGCCGGGTCAGCACCAGCCGGCCGAGCAGCACCGGGACGGCCGCGGTGCCCAGCCCGTAGGCGAGGTAGACCAGGGTTTCGGAGGTGGTCGCCGGTTCGCCGCCGAACGGGGACGGAACCGCCGACGCCAACCCGAACATGACCGCGCAGACGGCCAGCAGCCGGCGGTCCCGGTAACGGGTGGCCAGCACGTACAGGGCGGCGAACGGTCCGACCAGCGCGGCTTCGAGCAGGGCGGCAGGCAGGGTGAGGGCGAAGACGGTCCGCGGGAACCGGTGCCGTAGTGGCAGGACCAGGCAGCCGACGACACCGAAGACGATGCTGACCGGGGCGTCGCTCCACATGTCGACGAACGTGTCGAGGGCGGCCGCGGTGAGCAGGGCGGCCTCGATCAGGACCGTGCGGTACCTCAACTGCCGGTCTCCTGCAGGAGCAGGGCGGCCTGCACCCGGGTGGAGACCCTCAGCGTGGCGAGCAGGGCGGCGACCTGTGTCTTCACCGCGGCGACGGGTTCATCCCGGCGGCCGGCGATCTCGGCGTTGGTGAACCCGGCGGCGATCAGGCCGAGGAGTTCCCGGTCCCGGCCGGGCAGGTCGCCGAGACGGCCGGTGCAGCTACGGGGCAGGCTGCCCCGCAGGGTCCGGGCGGCAGTCGGTGACATCACCACACCGCCCGCGGCGAGGGTGCGCACCAGCTGGGCGAGGTTCTCCGGGTCGGTGTCCTTGAGCAGGAAACCAGCGGCTCCCGAGTGCAGGGCGGCCAGCACGTACTCGTCGGCGTCGAAGGTGGTGAGCATCGCCACCACCGGCGGTTCGCCCGCGCCGTCAGCGGTCTCCTGGACCTGCCGGAGCACGGTGAGACCGTCGACTCCGGGCATGCGGATGTCCAGCAGCACCACGTGCGGGCGCAGCGACCGGATGGTGGCGACCGCCTCCGTCCCGGTCGTGGTGGCGACCACCTGGATGTCCGGTGCCGTGTTCAGGATCAGCGTGAACGCCGAGCGCACCAGCGCCTCGTCGTCGACGACCACCACCCGGATCACGCACCACCACCTGTCGCCGTCGCCCTGCCGGATCACCTGTCGAGGTCGACCCTAGAGCGCCCGGCGGCCCACGCCACTCCCCCTACCAGTGGGAATGGCTCCGCCGACAGGTCGTTCACACTGTGGAATTATCTGCCCGAATGGGCGGTTACCGCTTTTCTGACCAATTCCATAATGCGAAACACCGTCTTGATCTTGCGGGTTCCGGCCGGTAATTTCTCCGCTCGCCAATCATGCGGTCAAACGGGGGAAATCCTGATGAGAAAGTTTCAGAAACGCCGGGCGGTAATCGCTCTGGCAGCAATCGGTACCGGATTCGTCGCCGCGATCACACCGGGTTCCGCGGCCCTCGCTGCCTGCGATGCCGCCCCGAAAGTGAAAACCCAGTACACCTTCAAGGACAAGAGGTACACGACCCTGGCGACCAGCCTGAAGAGCGCGTGGGTCCAGGGTCCGGCGCAGATCACCTACCACAAGACGACGACCTCCACCGTTTCCGCGGAGGTGACGGCGACCGTTTCCGCGGAGGCCGGAATCGTCTTCGCCAAAGCCAGCGCCTCGCTCGGCGTCACGGTCGGCGCCAGCTATTCCAAGAGCGAGGAATGGGAATACTCCAAGGCCGTCCCGAAGGGTAAGGACGGGCAACTGCGGATGTACCACGACGCGCTCGGCTTCACCGTCACCAAGAAGGTGTGGGACGGGTCTCGCTGCAACTTCAAGCACGCCTACACCTCCAAGGTGGTCGCCCCGCGCAAGACCGGTGAGGACTACTGGAAGCTCGTCACCCGCAAGTCCTGAGAGATCATTTGTGGGGCTGACTCGGCCAGCCCCGCTCCGGGGTCAGATCGAACGGCCACGAGCCACTGCGCGGCTGCTCGAGCGGCACCTCGCCGAACCGGCTCAGGTACCTCTCGTTCACCAGCCAGCCGCCGACTCTGCCTCGGTAGAAATTCGCTCGATCCATGTTCGCTCCCCCGGTTTCCGGTGACCGTACATCGAAGTCCGTTGACTCCATCGTGACTCGCCGGGAAATGAACCGACAATCGGATCTCGGACTACGGACCTGCGTGACCCAAAAAGGGGCACAGTCACCGGAAACCTGAGGGATCACCGCAACTCGCCGTTTCAGTTGTCGGCGGTCTTGGTGACGACGGTGAATGCGGAATCGAGATCGACGTCCCACTCCTGGCCGGCCTGGTCCCGGACCTCGGCCTCGTAGGCCACACCCTTGTCGTCGGAGGCCTCCAGGTCCAGCAGCGTGCTGCCGGCCCCGACCGCGTCCAGCGCGGCCTTCTCGGCGGAGGTGCGCTCCGCGGCGGTCAGCACCCGGTCGTCGGCGTCGGGCGTGCCGTTGTCGTCGGCGTCGTTGTCATCGTCGTCCGGCTCCTGGGAGACGACCTTCAGGTCCTTGTCCAGGTGCACCGACACCTCACCGCCGTCGGCCTTGCGGACGTCGACCTCGAACGCCTCGCCCTTGTCGTCACTCGTCTCCACGTCCAGGACGGTGCCGGGCACGGCCTGAGTCGCGGCGTTACCGACCCGCTCCCGATCGTTACCGGTCACCTCGTCGGCCTGGGCGGCTGTCGCGAACAACGCCCCGCCGGTGCCGAGGGCGGCGGCGAGGGCCACCCCGGCGACCAGGACGCGCTTGCTGCGGAGCTTGGCGGTGTTCATGAGCTGCCTGCTTTCGTCGATCTGGAACTTCGAGTACGGCAACAGCTTGCGCTCGCGTCCCTGAACCTCACCTGAACGCGGCTGAAAGGCTTTTCAGGGAGCCGTCCCGTGCACGGGCAGGCGGATCTCGAACCGGGCCCCACCCAGGTGGGACACCTCCACCGTGACCACGCCACCGTGCGCCTCCACCGTCTCCTTGACGATCGCCAGGCCCAGACCGCTGCCGCCCTCGTCCCGGGCACGGGCCTCGTCGAGCCGCACGAACCGCTCGAAAACCCGCTCCCGCTCCCCCACCGGCACCCCGGAACCGTCGTCCTCGACGATCAGCTCCACCCCGTCCGGGCGGGTCCGCACCACCACCCCCACGGTGCTGCGGGCATGCCGGGCCGCGTTGTCGGTCAGGTTCCGCACCACCTGGGCCAGAGCGGTCAGCTCGCCGCGCACCCGGCCCGCGCCCACCCCCGACGAGTCCACCGTCAAGCCCGACCGGCGCACCCGGCGGGCCTCGGCCAGGGCGAGATCATCGAGGTCGACGTCCTGGACGGACCGGACACCCCCTTCGCTGGTACGGGTGAGCAGCAGCAACTGGTCCACGAGCCGTTCCATCCGCCCCGACTCCTCCAGGACCGCCTCGGCCAGCTCCCCCTCGGGCAGCGCGCCCGGATGCGCCCGGGCCACCTCGGCCGCCTGCCGGATACTCGACAGTGGGGACCGCAACTCGTGCGAGGCGTCGGCGACGAACCGCTGCTGCCGCTGCCGGGAGTCCTCCAGACGGGTCAACATCCGGTTCATCGTCACGGCCAGCCGCTGGATCTCGTCGCGGGCGGCCGGCTCGGGCACCCGCCGGTCCAGGCGCTCGCCGGTGATCTCCTCGACCTCGCGGCGGATCCGCTCGACCGGGGCCAGCGCCCGCGTCACCACCAGCCACGTCACGCCACCGACCACGACCAGCACCAGGGGCAGGCCGATCAGCAGCGGCGTGACCACGGCATCGGTCGACTCACCGACCTCCTCCAGCGAGGCGGCGACCACGATCAGGTACGGCCCGGCCTCCTCGGTCACGATCAGGTACTGCTCGTTCGTACCGGCAATCGGGGTCTCGTCCGTCTCCTCTCCGGGCAGGACGGCGGCCCGGCTCGACGAGGACCGCACGACCGACCCGTCCGCGTCCCGGATCTGCCAGAGGACGTCGTCATCGTCGTCGTCCGGCGCAGCCGGCAGCCCCGACGTCTCCACCTGCGCGGCCAGGGCCGACGCCCGCTCCTCGGCGGCCGTCTCGATGCCACCGCGCAGCGACGCCCGGGCCATCAGCAGCAGCGCCACCGAACCGACCAGCAGAGCGACCGCCATCACCAGCACCGACAGCGCGGTGGTGCGCAGCCGGACCGAGGCGCGGTCACCCACCGTCGCTGCCCAGCCGGTACCCCGCCCCACGGATCGTCTGGATCGCCTCCCGGCCGAACGGACGGTCGATCTTGTTACGCAGGTGCCGCACATACACCTCCACGATGTTCGGGTCGCCGTCGAAGTCGACGTCCCACACCGCTTCCAGGATCTGCCGCTTGGAGACCACGTCACCGGTGTTGCGGGCCAGGAAGGCGAGCAGCGAGAACTCCCGCGCGGTCAGCTCGATCCCGGTGTCGCCGCGCCACACCCGGCGGGCCGCCGGATCGATCCGCAGATCACCGGCGACCAGCTGGACCGGTCGCTCCCGGGCACCTCGCCGGGCCACCGCCCGCAACCGGGCCACCAGGATCGGGAACGAGAACGGTTTGGTCATGTAGTCGTCGGCGCCGGTGTCCAGTCCCTCGACCTGATCCCATTCGCCGTCCTTGGCGGTGAGCATCAGGATCGGGGTCCAGTCGCCGTCCTCGCGCAGCGTCGAGCACACCTTGTAGCCGTTGATGCCGGGCAGCATCAGGTCGAGAACGATCACGTCGTAATCGTTCTCCCGGGCCATCCACAGCCCGTCCGTCCCGTCCGCGGCCAGATCGACGGCGAACCCCTCCGCTTCGAGACCGACTCGCAGAGACCAGGCGAGCCGCTTCTCGTCCTCGACGACGAGCACACGCATGCCACCATCTTGACCGATCCCACCTGAAGGCCCGCTGAACGTGGCCCCTCCTGGTTAGGATCAGCCCGAATGGGAGGACATTCGTGGTTACTCTTCTCAAACCGGCTATCTCACCGGCGTTGCTGGCCCTCTTCGCCCCGGACGGCGTCATCGCGACAGTCGATCTGGCGTCCGGCGCCTACCGCGAGGACGAGCCCGGCCCGTCCGGCACCACCGCCGGCGGCCTGTGGCAGCGCACCGAACAGGTCGTGCCGGCCACGACGGCCGCGGTGATCAACGAGACGATCTTCGAGGACGCCTCCCTGCTGATCAACCTGACCGCGATCACCGCCGTGCACCACGCCCACGGCCACCACACCCGCCGCGCGGCCGACACCGAACCGGACCCGTCGAAGGCGTTCCGCCGCCGGGCCGCCGAGTCGTACGCCGAACTCATCCAGTACCTGAGCCGCTGCGACGCCCGGATCCTGGTGGCACCCGCCGACCGCGACTTCGTCCTCGGCGACACCCCGGTCGCGGCCGTCGGCCACCCACCCGCCGGGGTACGCGACCCGCACTACACCCCACCGCTACCACAGGCGGAGACCGTCTACTTCCCGGTGCACCCGCGATTCTGCGTACAGTTCCCGGCCCGGCAGCCCGGCTACACCGACATCCGGGCCCGCGAGGTCGACCGGATCAACCTGATGCAGATCACCCACGCCGACCACGAGGTGCACTTCCGCCCCGACCCCCGGACCCGCCGCTTCGTCGAGGAGAAGGCCCGCACCTGGCAGCCCTGGGCCGGGACCGCCTAGCCGGCTGGCTCCCTCACCGGCTTTCCCGGCCGAGAAGTAGACGGGACGGGTTGACGGTGAAGAAGGCTCCGGGATATCGGGCCGGGTCCAGCGGTTCCGCGTACGGGCGGTCCGAACCGTGCACGATCGCGCCCTCCCCGACCACCTTGACCAGGGCTTCGATGGCGTCCGGGCCGTAGGACGAAGTCTCGTAGAAGACGTTCGGGTCAGGGTCACCGAACATGCCGCCCCGGGCGGCGAGACGTTCGTGATGCAGCGGGGCCAGGCCCGCGAGGGCGACGAAGGCGACCCGGAGGTCAGCGTGCCGCTTCCGGCCGGCGACGTGCCAGGCGGCCCAGGACCGATGCATCTGAGCGATGTACGGTACGACAGCCGGCCACCAGTCCGGCAGTCCGCCCTCCTCCGGCCGAGCCGGGCCGGGATGCACCAGCAGCGGCTTACCGGCCCGCTCGAGCACGGTGAGCAGCGGCGACATCCGCTCGATCGCCGCCGGGTCACCGAGCGCGGTGGCCGGCAGTTGCAGCCCCACCATCCGGGGCTCCCGCAGCACCCGCTCCAGCCCGGCCGGATCCGGCTCACTGACCGGGGCGGCCGCCCACACCCCGAACCGCTCCGGCAACACCAAGGCGCTCTCGTGCCACACGTCGATCAGCTCGGCCCCGCCGGCGCCGGGCAGATGCTCGATCCCCAGCGGGCTGGACAGCGACAGCAGGACCCGCCCGCTCTCCCGCTCCAGCCGCCGCCCCACGTCATGAGCCGCCGGATCCACCCGATAGGGATTCTCCCCCCGCAGATACAACGTCCATTCCCGCAGGTACGGGTACGAGTCCCGGCCCCGCAACGCCTCCACGAGGGTTGCCGGCCACAGGTGCTGATGACAGTCGAACCGCGTCATACCCCCATGATCCCGCCCCGTGAGCCGTCCCCGCGCCGCACCCCGGCGAGCCACCCGCGGTCAACGTTGATGACGCAGTCAATGCCGCAGCGTGGTCAATGCCGCAGCGTGGTCAATGGTGCGGCGTGGTCAATGCCGCGACATGGTCAATGGTGCGACATGGTCAATGGTGCGGCGTGGTCAATGGTGACGGCCGGCTGGTACGCCGGTTCCGGCCAGGGCCAGTAAGTCGCCGGGTTTCAGGTCTCCGGGCAGTTCGGCGGTCGCGGACGTGCCCTCGCCGCACAGCATGGCCGGCTCCGGAGCGGCGGCGGAGACCCGGCCCACCAGCGCGGTCTGGCCGTTCCCGGACGGGAGATCACCGGCGAGACCGGCGATCAGGCGACCTCTGCGGTCACGCAGGACGTGTTCGACCCGGCACACCGTGATCCCGGCCCGGCCGGTGAGAGCGCGACCGGGCGAGACCCGTACCAGCGGATCGGGAATCCGGTATCGCTCCGCGTTGACCCGGGCCACTCCGCGCATCCGGGCGGCGAACACCGCGACCGGCAGATCATCTGCCTGCCCACCGCCGAGATTGATCACCAAGCCCGCCCCGCCACCGAAGGCCTCATCCGCCGGCCGCCCGGCGGCGATGCCGGGTGCCTGACGCCGGGCGGTGGTGGGACGACGGCGGGAGTGGAGAACGGCGGTGAAGGCGATCGCCTCGCGGAGGCAGCGTTCGAACGTGCCGAAGCTGGTCAGGTCGTGGCCGAGCGAGCAGTCCAGGCCGGTGAACCGGAGGCCGGTCGCGCCGGTCAACAGGCGGATGGTGTCCAGGGCGGTGCTGGAACCCAGCCGGACGCCATAGCGGCGCGGGCGGTGTTGTCCGGAAGCGATCGTCCGGACCAGCACCCGCTGGCCGGCCGGGGCCCGCCGGATCAGGGCGTGGGCCTCCCCGGGCGACCCGATCACGACGGCGGCTCCGCACGCGAACGCGATGTCGTACCCGGAAATCGTCTTGTCCGGTCCGGTCAGCACCAGCCGCTCCGGGGCGACCCCGGCGGCCAGGGCGATCCGCAACTGTTCCCCGGTCGTGGCGTAACACCCCAGTCCGGCACCGGCGATCCACCGCGCGATGTCGGGCGTCAATCCCGCCTTCGCGCTGTACGAACATCCGCCGGCCCCGAACGCCGCAGCGAATCCGGCGGCGCTCGCCCGCACACAGGTCTCGTCGAGAACATGTCCCGCAGCGGTGAGCGGAACCCCGCCGACCGTCAGTTCCCCGTCCCGCAGGCGTGCGGTGGACGGCCAGAACCGTGGGTCGAGGGTTTGCCGGGACGCGATTCCCAGGGAGGGCAGAATGCCGGCGAGTGTCATCGGGAAACCTCCGTGGTCGGGACTCGCCCACCAGTGCAGTCCCGCCCGTACTAACTGGTCAAGGTCGTTGACGGCGTTGATACGGCAGCCGTCCGGGTATTCACGCCGTGGGCACGCCGGGACGTGAGGTGAACCGGTTGAGTGGCGTCTGCGACGATGCCGGACATGACGAGAATCGACAGCACGCCGTTCGGGTCACTGGCTGACGGCACCGGGATCGAGAAATACACGCTCACCAATGCGAATGGCGTGTCCGCGTCGATCCTCACCTGGGGCGCGACGATCCAGTCGGTGCTGGTGCCGGACCGCGACGGGAATCTGGCGAACGTGACCCTCGGGTTCGCGGATCTGTCCGGATACACCGATCCCGCCTACCTGGCCGGCAACCCGTTCCTCGGTTCGACGGTCGGCCGGTACGCCAACCGGATCGCCGGCGGCGGTTTCACCCTGGACGGGGAGACCTACAAACTGTCGCAGAACGAGGGCCAGACCACCCTGCACGGCGGCTCGCATGGCTTCGACCAGCGGATCTGGACCGCCACCGCTGTCGAGAACGGCGTCCGGATGAGCTACACGTCCGCCGACGGCGAGCAGGGGTTCCCGGGCACCCTGTCGGCAAGCGTCACGTTCACCCTGAGTGACGACAACGCCCTGCGTCTGGACTACCGGGCCACCACCGACCGGGCCACCGTCGTCGCCCTGACCAACCACGCCTACTGGAACCTGTCCGGCGAGGGCAGCGGCTCGATCGAGAACCATCGCCTCCGCATCGACGCCGGCCACTACACACCGGTCGACGCGACGCTGATCCCGACCGGCGACCTGGAACCGGTCGACGGCACCCCGTTCGACTTCCGCACCCCGCAGGCGATCGGCGCCCGCATCCGCGACGACCACCCGCAACTCACCACCGGCC
>DATMVU010000415.1:0-13798 GCA_035562875.1 Actinoplanes sp.
TCACCGCCAAGACCGGCCTGGTCACCATCACCGCCGGCGCCAACGACCTGCGGTTCAAGCAGGTCCTCGCGGCCTGCCTGGACGCCGCCACCGCCGTCGCCTGCGAGCGGGGCAACATCGCCGTCAACCGCAAGCTGAAAGCCCTCCCCCGCGACCTCGTCCGGATGCTGCACACCGTCACCACCACCGCCCCCGACGCCCGGGTCGTGATCACCGGCTACCCGCTGCCGTTCGCCCGCAAGCGCACCTGCCCGTCGGTACCGGTCAGCGCCAAGATCCGGGTCCGCGCCAACCAGATCGTCACCCGGCTGAACAAGACGATCAGTGCCGCGGCCACCCGGGCGAAGGTCCGATACGTCGACGTCGAACAGGAGTTCGCCGGACATGGCCTGTGCAGCCCCCGCCCGTGGCTCGTCGGCGTCAGCGGCATGCGGGACAACACCGTGCTGCACCCGACCGCTACCGGTCACCTGCGCGGCTACCTCCCGGCGGTCGCCCGCTCCGGCCTCACCGACCGCGCCTGATCATTCCCGCACGACTGTCCCCGGTGCCGTTCCCCCTCGGCGCCGGGGACAGCGTATTTTCGGTCGATGCCCACCTTCCGCGGCGACTGTCACGTGCACTCCCGGAAGTCCCACGCCGGTGAACTCGCCCCGGCCGAGATCGTCGCCGAGGCCCGCGCGGCAGGCCTCGACTTCCTGGCGGTGACCGAACACGACGCCGCCGCCGACCTGGCCGAGTGGACCGGCATGCTGATCATTCCCGGCCAGGAGGTGCTGACCCCGCGCGGTCACTGGCTGGCGCTCGGGCTGCCGCCCGGCGTCGTCGTCCGGGAAGTGGAAGAGGCCCGCCGCCTGGGTGCGGTGTGCGTTGCCGCCCATCCGTTCGCGCCCTATCCCGGCGGCACTCTCGAACATCCGCTGACCGATTTCGACGCCGTCGAGGTGTGGAACGGCCGCTGGCGCTCCGACCTGCCGTGGAACGCCGACAACGAGGCCGCCCTGGCCCTGTGGCGCGACCACCAGCACCTGCCCGCGATCGGCAACAGCGACGTCCACCTGCCCGGTCAACTCGGCACGCCGCAGTTGGTGATCGAGGCCCCGTCCCTGACGGCAGACGCGGTGCTGACCGCCATCCGCACCGGCGCCTGCCACATCGCCGGCTCCGCCGACATCGATCTGATTCTCACCCCCGATCGGGTACGGGTGACCGGCGTCCCGTCCGGCCGGGTCACCGTCCACACCGACCGTGGCCCGGCCCACCACGAGACCCTGCCCGCCTCCGGAACCGGAACCGTGACCTGGCCCGTCGTGCCCGGCTCCCCGGTCCACCTGGAGATCCGCCACCCCGACGGCCGGATGGCCGCCCTCACCAACCGGCTATCCCGTTAGAGCGCCTTCGCCCTCGCCTGCTGATACAGCACCCGGACCACAGCCCCGCCCAACGCCGACAGCACCGGCCGGGCCGGTGGCGGTGCCGAACGCGCGGCGCGATCACGGGGACGGTCGGACAACGAGACCATTGATGCGTGCGGTGACCTGACCGTTCAGTTGATAGATGTGTTCGCATTGATCGATACGATCTGGCTATGCGACGGGGGATCTTCTGGCTGGGCGTTGTCTATCTGGGACTGATCAGTTCCACGACCGCGTGTGACGCGCACGAGGGCGACTCTGCCGCAGGCTCGGCCTCGGCGAGCGCGCCCGTCCCGTCCGAAACGACGGACGGGACGGGCGCGCTCGACATCGGTGACCTCCGGACCCCCGCGGTCCCGGATCACTTCACCGGAATGGCTGTGCCGTTGTCCGGGCGAGTGGCGGCTCGCACGAACGGTTGCGTCACCGTAGTGGTGGACGGGGTGGAACGCCTGCCGATCTGGCCGGAGGGCACCGAGGTCACGGAGGACTCCGGTGGTGGGACCCGCTATGTGGTCACGCTGCCCGGGGGGCTGCGCCTGGTCGCCGACGGCGGGTCCGGTGACGGGTTCACGGCCGACGGCATCGTCGACCAGAACACCGGTCCGTTCCTGACCGCTTCCGGCGAGCGCTCCGAGAAGATCCAGGGATTCCTTGACTTCTGCGGGGTGCCTTCCGCTCCGGTCTCCTTCCCGGACGCCGCAACCTTCGCCGTACGAGGGTCCTGACCGCCCTCGCGGCTTCGAATCAGCACGGCCACGGGGGTTGCGCGTGCTCACTGCTTCCTTGCTGAAGCGAAAGGCATCCCCCTCGGCCCGCCATGGACGGAGGAAGCGCGTAAGTGGAATTCAGAAGTGTCTGGGCGAGACTGCTCGCGGTGGTGGCACTGGCGGCCGGCCTGATCCTGGTCGGCGGCCCGGCCCAGGGGGTCGAGAAGACGCTCGGCATCACCAAGTACAAGCAGGAGAAGACCAACTGGTGCTGGGCGGCCGCCACAAAGACGATCGTCAAATACCAGACCGGTACGGTGATCGCGCAGTGCAGCATCGTCAAACGCGGTCGCGCCGTCTCGACCTGTAACAACGTCTCCGGCTCGAAGACCCAGGTGCGGCGGGCGCTCAACTACTACGGTGTGAACCCGGGCACCGAGGAGACCCTGACCTGGGACCGGGCGAAGTCCGAGATCATCGCGAGCCGTCCGATCTACAGTTCGATCAGGTGGCGGAGCGGCGGCGGCCACGCCCACGTCATCCACGGCTACTACAACACCGGCTACTCCTGGGGTGTTTCCTACCTGGACCCGTACACCGGGAAGACCGTCTCCAAGGAGTGGGGCAGCTACCTGTCCAATTCGGAATGGACGACCGGCACCGCTCTCATCCACCTCTACAAGAAGTGAGCGCACACATGACCTCGCTGCGTGTGGCCGGTCTTGCCACGCTCATGACTCTGGGCGGTCTGCTCGGTGCCACCGGGCCCGCGCTGGCCGACGAGGCGACCCCGGCACCGATCGTCGCCTGGTTCGCCGGGCAGGCCCCGTCGGTCGCCGGTGACGTGCTCGCCGGTGCGGCTGTCGACTCCGAGGAGGAGATCACCACCCCGGCCACCGGCTACACCGCGGGCAACCCCATCCGGCTTTACGACTGGAACCCGGAGTTCGTCTCCGGGGCCTCCACCGACGTCGCGGTCACCACCGATGTCTGGGTGGCCGGCCTGCTCCACGAAGGCACCGTGGTCGGCACGATCGCGGCCACCCTGACCAGCACCGGTGAGGTCGCCTTCGACCGCCTCGACAACGACGTGGAGGCGGGCACCGCGCTGATCTCCGGCACGATCGCCGGTGAGGTCGTACATGATTCGCAACTCGGCGGCCTCATCGAGGTCGGCACGACGATCCCGGCGGCCGAGACGGTGACGGGTCTGTCCACGACGGCGGCGACCGCGGCGGCTTCCGTTCAGAGCGTTGACGACCTGCGCGTGGTCGTCAACAACGCGGCTGACGTGGAGGAGTGGGACGGCGCCCTCGACGACGGTTCGGAAACCGACGGTGGCGTCACCGGCGTGATCAATGCGGATATGACCGGCGACGACCAGGGCAGCCCGGTTGCCGGACCGGTCGTGCTCGTCCTCGCCGTACTGGTGGGCTGGTTCGTCGTGCGGCGCAGCGGAGGCCGGCGCGTCTGACCGGATCCGTCACTGACCGGCGGCGCACCGTCGGTCAGTGACGGAAGGCGAAGGCGCGTTGACCCTCTCTTACGGGATACCACCTCCATGCACTCTCGATGGGGCACCACGCCCCGCCGGGTCACCGGCTGAACTCGATGGCGTCCAGGTCGCCGTGGAACTGGTCGGTGTCCACGTCGGTGCGGGCCGCCTTGATCCGCTTGCCGCCGATCAGGACCGTGCCGACCGGCTGGATGTCCCCGAGCCGGACGGTGCGCCCGACCGGCTCGGCCAGCTCCTCCCCGGTCCGCGGGTCCCGCACCCGGACCCGGAACACCGACGGCGACAGCCGCTCGCACGTCACCCGGTACCACCGCCCGACCGCCAGGGCCACCCCCGCGTCCAGCATCACCACCTGGTCGCCGTCCGACCACCGGCACGACGGCCGCCCCGAATCCACCTGCAGTTTCCACTGGCTGTGCCCGGCGCCGGCGGCCCCGAACTGGAAGACGTTCATCCCCGCCCCGTGCGGCGCCGGCGCGGTCAGCCGGATGTCCGCGCCGAACGTGAACGGCCCCCGCCCGCCGAGCCGCCCCGAATCCGCCGGCCGGATGATCGCTTGTGGACACGGCGCGCTGGTGCAGCTTCCACCCGGGAACCGCAGCACCCGGTTGCCGCCCCGGTCCACCACCGAGGTGACCGCTCCCCCACCCCCGCTGAGCACCGTCCCGTGCTGATCCCGGCCGCTGACGTCGGCGACCTGTTCGGGTCCGGCGAGATTCCCGGGATACCGCAACTCGACGTCCCGCACCGGCGGGGTGATGCCGAGGGGCAGAGCGAACAGGAGACCGGCCACCAACCGCAGAAGCTTCACCCGCACAGCAGAGCCGATGACCCCACCCAAACCCAAAAGCGGCTACCTCGTTCGAACTACCCCGCTGGCGGATCGTTCAGAGGGTGGCGTCCAGTTCGGCGAACAGGGCGGCGGGGACCGGCGCCAGCAGCGGCCAGTGGTGACGACCCGCGGACCAGGCGGCGGCCAGGGCGCTGGCCAGCGAGTCCGGGTCGGCGGTGGCGGTGGCCCGGTGCAGGGGCGCGACGGCCTCCGGTGGCAGGTCGGTCTCCAGGGCGCGGGACGGGGTGAGCCAGTGCCGGGTGCGGTTCTCCGCCAGCCGGGTCATCCACTGCAGGTGGCGCTGGGCGTGCCCGAGGGCGTCGACCGCGCGCAGGAGTTCACCCCGTTGTGCCACGTGATGTGCCAGGATCAGCCAGTTGGCGAACCGGCCGCACAGGGCGGCGAGCTCGTCCGGCGTACCGGGCAATCGGGGTGTTGAAGGTAGGGAGTCGAGGGCGCGGCGCAGTTCCCCGGTGCGGTCGGTGATGATCATCCGGTCGACGGCGGCGGAGCGGGCCGGCCAGCCGGCGACCGAGGCGATGTCGGCGGCGGGGGCGAAGTGGAACTCGCCGCGGATCAGGCCGGGGAAGACGACGACGTGCGCGCCGAACTCGTTGACGACGACGTGCAGGGACGGGCCGATCGGGCGGAGCCAGGCGTGCGGGTCGGGCATGCTCGCGAAGAACAACCAGAACTCGATGTCGCTGTGGACGTCGGCCTCGCCGCTCGGGAACGATCCGTAGGTCAAAGCCGCGGTGAGCTGCTCGTCGTCCCGGCAGAGTTGTTCGACGGCGGTGATCAATCGGTGCTGATGCATGGCAGCAGAGCCTCCACCACGAACAGGCCGTCGCGCATCCCGGTTTGCACGGTGCCGCCGGCGGATTCGGCGCGTTCCCGCATGCCGATCAGGCCGTGGCCGGTGCCGGGGCCGGCGTGGCCGGGGCGGGCCGGGTTGGTGACCAGGATCCGCAGGCCACGGTCGTCCCAGCGCAGCGCCACCGACGCGGTGCGGGTGACGGCGTGTTTACCGGCGTTGGTGAGGGCTTCCTGCGCGATCCGGTACGCGGCCAGGTCGACGGCTCCGGCGAGTGGCCGCGGGACGCCGTCCCGGATCACGGTGACGTCGAACCCGGAGCGCTGGAAGCCGTCGACCAGGCCGTCGATCTCGGCGAAGGCCGGCATCGGCTGCAATCCCTGGTCGGGTTCGTCGTCGGCGCGCAGCAGGTTGACGGTGGCCCGGAGTTCGTCGAGGGCGGTGCGGCTGGTGTCCCGGATCCCGGCGAGGGCTTCCCGGGCCTTCGCCGGGTGCGCGTCCATCAGGTGATGTGCCACGCCGGCTTGCGCGTTGACCAGGGTGATGTGGTGGGCGACGACATCGTGCAGGTCGCGGGCGATCCGGATGCGTTCCTCCCGGACCCGGCGGTGCGCCGACTGTTCGGCGCGTTCCCGGACCTGGACGAGCAGGGCCTGCCGGTTGCGGCTGGCGTCCCCGGCGGCCACTGCGAGGGCGACGTAGTTGAGGGGCACCAGGTTGCGGATGTCGAGGATGCCGCCGGACCGCCAGGGTGCCGACGCCGCGGTCAGTGCGATCGCGGCGAGCACTCCGGCGGTCCAGGCGGTGCGGCGGTCCCGGTAGCGGGCCAGGGTGTAGAGGGCGACGATGCTCGGGGCGTCGATCAGGATCAGGTGCTCGGCGGTGAGCGGCAGGATGACGCCGGCCAGCACGGTCCAGGCGGTGACGGCGACCGGGTACCGCAGCCGGAACAGCAGGGCCGCGGACCCGTTCAGGATGATGATCACCTGAGTGCCGGTCGGGGCGGTGAGCGTCTTCCCGTGGTACGCCACCGACGCCATCATGATCATGGTGACGAGCAGCGGCGGCGCCCAGATCCGCCACCCTCTAGGCACGCCGCAGGCCGTTCTCGTAGGCGAACACCACCAACTGGGCCCGATCCCGGCAACCGGTCTTCATCATCGCCCGGTTGACGTGCGTCTTCGCGGTGGCGGTACTGATGAACAGCAGATCGGCGATCTCCTGGTTGGACAGGCCCCGCCCGACCAGGGTGACGATCTCCCGTTCCCGCGGGGTCAGACCCGGAAGATCATTCGGCGGATCGTACGTGGGACCGGCCAGGAATCGGGCGATCAGTGTCGTGGTGGCGGCCGGGGAGAGAAGTGATTCACCGGACGCCACCGTCCGTACCGCCGCAATGAGCTCGTCGGGGTTGACGCCCTTGCCGAGGAAACCGCTGGCACCGGCCCGCAACGCCGCGACCACGAACTCGTCGGTCTCGAACGTGGTCAGGATCAGCACCCGCACCCCGGCCAGGTCGTCGTCGCCGGTGATCCGGCGAGTCGCCTCGATACCGTCCATCTCGGGCATCCGGATGTCCATCAGCACCAGGTCGGCGCGGGTGGTCCGGGCCAGTGCGACGGCTTCCGTCCCGGTGGCGGCCTCGCCGACGACCTCGATGCCGGGTTCGGCGTCGAGCAGCAGCCGGAAGGTGGCTCGCAGCAGCGCCTGGTCGTCGGCGAGAAGGATACGCACTGTCACCCGACCATTGTCCGTTCCTTGATCTCCACGGTGCGGCGGCGGCCCGGGAACCACCAGTTGGCGTCACCGATCAGCCGCATCAGCGCCGGGATCAGCGTCAACCGGACCACGAACGCGTCCACCACCACCGCTGCCGCCATGCCGATCCCGATGCCCGCGACGATCCGCTGGCCGCTGAACCCGAACGACGCGAACACACACAGCATGATGGTCGCGGCCACCGCGATGACCTGGAAGGTGTCGGCCACCCCGGCCCGGATAGAGGCCCGGTTGTCCCGGGTCCGGCCCCACTCCTCGTGCATCCGGCTGACCAGGAACACCTGGTAGTCCATCGACAGCCCGAACATCACGCCGACGATCAGGACCGGGACGATGTACATGATCGGCGCGGCCTCGCCCACCCCGAGCAGTTCCGTGCCCCAGCCGAACTGGAAGATCGCGGTGATCACACCGAGCCCGACACCGATGGTGGCCAGGTTGGTGACCGCGCCGACCAGCGGAATCAGTAGGCTGCGCAGTTCGGCGGCGAGCAGCAGGAACCCGAGCAGGGCGATCAGGCCGAGGTAGAGCGGCAGTTTGCTCATCAGCGCGTCGGACATGTCGATGGCGGTGGCGGTGGCGCCGCCGACGTACAGTCCCGGCGTCCGGTCCCGGAGTCGTTCCACCAGGTCGGCGGTCTCCTCCGTCTGCGCGCTCGTGGTCGGGACGATCGCCAGCACGTTCCGGCCGGCCGGGGTGACCGAGGCGACGCCCGGCATCGCCGTCAGCTCCGGGGCGAGAGCCGTCAGCCGCGCCGCGTCCGCCGGCCGTGCCACCAGCAGCAACGTGGCGTCGGCACCGGCCGGCATCATCTCCGCATAGGAGCGGCCGGCCGAACCCACCGGATCGCTGCTCGCGTCGGCGTCACCGATCCGCATCGCCGTCACCGGAGCGGCCAGAAGAGCGACGACCAGCAGCGACAGTACGACGGCCCGCCGTGGCGCCCGGTCCACCAGATCCGCCCAGCGCGCGCCGAAACCCGGACGGAGGTGGCGCCGGCTGCGGCCCAGGATCCGCGTGCCGAGCAGGGCCAGCAGCGCCGGGAGCAGGGTGACGGCGGCCAGCACGGTGAACACCACCGTCACCGCGGCGGCCTGGGCCATTCCGGTCAGGATGCCGAGGTTGACGACGAACATGCCGAGCAGCGCCACCACGACTGTCGCACCGGCCAGCACCACGGCCCGGCCCGACGTGGTCAGGGCACCGGTGATCCCGTCCGCCACTGAGGCGCCGTCCTGCAGAGCCTTCCGGTGCCGGTTCACGATGAACAGGGCGTAGTCGATGCCGACACCAAGACCGATCAGCGCACCCATCGTCAGGCTGGTCGCGGCCAGATCCATCACGTGCGAGGCGAGCACCACCACCAGCAACGACGTGCCGACTCCGACAAGACCGGTGAGAATCGGCAGGAGCGCGGCCCAGAACGACCGGAACATCAGCATCAGGATCACCAGGGCGGCCAGAATGCCGATCGCCTCGGTGCCGTGTGAGGCGCCCGGTTGTCCGGTGAACGCCTGACCGCCCAACTGCGCGCCGTTCCGGTCGGCGATCGCCTTGATCGGCCCGGTGTCCGTGTCCTCTGCCAGCGTGACCCGGGCGTACGTGGTCTGCAATTCACTGTTCTCGATCGGGGCGCTGACCGATCGTACGCCGGGAACGGTTTTGATCTCCGCCAGCATCGCCGTACGATCCCCACGCCAGACCACGTTTCCACTGGTGGTGGGCTCGCCACCGGTGTCCGTCAGCGAGTAGGCGGTGGCGGATTCACTGTCCGGGAGTTCGGCGGAGTCGGTGAAGGCGGTGCCGTGGCTCAGGGCCAGGACGGCCAGTGCCGCCAGGACGGCGATCCAGATTCCGAGGACTGTCCGTTTTCCCCGGGTGCACCATTTTGCGAGAGTCGACAAGATCGGGCCTTTCCCTTCCGGTTCGGTGATGTCCACCCTCGCGAAAATCGGGCCACGGATCGTCAACCCAGCGCGGTGCCCGTCCGATACCGCAATCACGGTATGCGTGGACGTGGCGTGCCAGCATGAGGGTTGTGAAAGAGGTTCGGGGGAGCCGTGACTGATCGCCGTACCTTCGTGCGGGCCGGAGGCCTGCTCGCCGGTGGGCTCGCCGTCGGGGCGGTCGTGGCCGAATCCGCCCGTGCCGACAACGGTGGCGCCGACCTGCCGCTGCTCACCTGGCACAGCGCCCTGGCCGGACGGCGGTGGGCGCCCGCGGTGATCGCCGTGCTCGGGTCGTCCACCAGCGAAGGGGTCGGCGTCAGCGCCTACGGCCGCGGATATCCGCACCTGCTCGCCGACAATCTGCGGACCGCGTTCCCGGTCGCCGGAGCGGCCGGCGGGGACAACTACGTAGCGGCCTGGGGCACCCGCGGAATCGGCTGGTGGCCAGTGATCGCTTCCGGTCAGCGGGTCAAGTCCGGCGGGTGGGGCCTGAAATCGCTCACCCAGACCGCCGGGCAGAGCGCCACCTACACCTTCCACGGCACCGGGGTCGACGTCTGGTACTCGGCGTTCCCCGGCGGCGGCACCTTCACCGTCACCATCGACGGCACCGTCCGGGCTCCCGCGGTCGGCACCGGGGCCGCCGTCACCGACCGGGACGCCCGGTGGACCTCGCCGCCCCTCTCCCCCGGCGCGCACACGATCGTCGTCACCTGCCGGAGCGGCCCGGTCAGCCTGCACGGATTCGCCACCACCGACGGTGACGCCGACCGGGGCATCCGCCTCTACAACGCCGGGCACGGCGGCCGGACCAGCGCCGACTTCGCCGACGGTACCGAGTCGTGGGCGCCCCGGTTACGCACCGTGCAGCCGCACCTGGTGATCCTTCAGCTGGGCGTCAACGACTGGCGGATCAACGTGCCCGCCGCCACGATGAAGACCAACGTCAAGACCATCATTGCGGCGGTACGGAGAAACAGCGACACCTCACCGTCGTTCGTCATCTACGGGTCCCCACAGGTGACCGCCAGCCGGCCCGACCAGGACTTCGGCCTGTTCCGTCAGGCCTGGCAGGAGATCGCCGCCGAGGACACCGGCGGACCTGGCGGCGGCAGTGGAGTCGCCTTCTTCGACCTGGCGGCCCGGCAGCCGTCCCCCGCCACCGACAACAGCCTGCATCTCTACAACAGCGACCGGCTGCATGTGACCGATCGCGGGGCCGCCTTCACCGCCGACGCCCTGGCCACTTTCCTCTCCCCCTGACCGGTGGTTTCAGTCCCCTAACCGGTAGCCGAAGCCGCGTTTGGTGTGGATCAGCGCCGGGCCGGTCTCGTCGACCTTCTGACGCAGCCGGGACAGCAGCCGCTCGATCGTGTTGTCACCCCGCGACTCCCCCCACACACTGCGCGACAGTTGTTCCTTGGAGAGCACCCGGCCGGCGTTGACCAGCAGATGACGCAGCATCCGATACTCGGCGGGTGTCACATCCAGCTGCCGGTCCCCGCGCCACGCCTGGTAGACGACCTCGTCCAGGGTCAGATCCCGGTACTGCAGCACCGGCTGACGCAACTGCACCCGAACCCGGGCCAGCAACTCCGGAATCCGGCAGGGTTTCGTCACATAGTCCTCGACATCCGTGCCGAGCTCCGGAACCAGCGTGTCCAGGGCCTCACACGTGGTCATACAGATGACCGGTGGCCGGTCGGCGAGCACCGGCCGTCGCCGGGCCAGGTCGTAGAGGTCCGGGATCTCCACATCAACGACGATCAGATCGTACGGCCGGGCCATCAGCTCCGTCATCGCATCAGCCCCGGTAGCCACCGGAGTGACCTGATAACCAGCCGCCACCAGCCGGCCAGCCACCGACTCCCGCAGGCCGACGTCAGGGACGCTCAACAGCACGCTCTGTTTGACCACATCGACCAGCATGCCGCCCCCACCCCAAGACCGCGTCATCCCACCGCAGTATCAGCCCCACAAACCCCAACCCCTCCCCTTCCCCCTCCGCGATCTGAGATGGAAGAGGGCTTTGGGATCAACAGAACCTCAGCGCTTTAGCGTGCCCTCTTCCACCCACCTCGGGTGACCCGTCAGGGCCATGACCTTCTTGGTCGCTGGATCACCGTTTGAGAGTCTTCGTCTTGGGCGGGGTGTCGCTGGTGCGCAACCCCTCGCCGGGGTGACGGTCTGTTGCCGGGTTCGGGCCGGTGGTACCGGTGGATCGGTTGGCCGTCCGGGTGCGGGCCGGCCGGGTCCGGGCCCGGCGGGTGCACACGTTCACCGACCGTGCGCCCGGGTAGGGGCCTGGGCACCGGCACGGAAACACGGTCGATGGACCGCGAGCGGCCACCGGGCCCAGGGCACCGCCACCCGCACACGATCGGCCGATGCGTGCCCGCACCGGGGCCACCCGGACAGGGGACTTGCGTGACGGACGGCCGCCAGTCAAGAAGAAGACCCCAGGGCACCGCCACCCGCACACGATCGGCCAACGTGCGCCCCCACCGGGACCACCAGGACCGGGACTTGTGCGACGGTCACCGACATGGCGTCGGCCATGCTGTCGGCGGCGTTCAACCTGGGGATCGCCGGGGGTGCGGCTCTCGGCGGGGCGCTGTTGCCGTACGGCGGGATCCGCGGCGACCATCTGGCCGGTGGACTGCTCGTGGCGGTCGCGTTCACGGTGCTCGCGGTGTTCTCCCGACCCGTTCGTGGCACCGCGTTGGTGGCCCGCCCGGCCGTGGAGAAAGATGTTCCGGGTGAATCCCGTAGGCCGAGGCCGTAGAAAGTCACCGTCCCGTCGATCCGGTGGGCAGCAGGTGTTGCGAACCGTCGCGGCAGCCCCCGAACCGTGCGACTGCCCCGGCTGTTCCGGCACCGACTTGGACCCCGCCGATCTGATCGACGACCTGATCGACGGCGGCGCCCACCTGCTCGCTGCCGAGGACCCGCTGGAGGCCGAGATGTTCGCGGCCAACCTCCTGGCCCTCGGCAACCAGGCCGGCGAAGGTTTCGCGGAAGCCCTGTCCGGTGGCATCGTGCCCGCCCTGGAGGAGATCGGCTCCCGGGAGGCGCTCGCGGTGCTGCATGCGGTCGCCGCGCTGGAGAACGGGACGGCCGCCGCCGACGCCGCCGGTCGCCTGGCCGGATCCGGGGTGCCGTCACCGGCGTGGGCCGCCGAACTCCGCCAGCCGGTCGAGCCGGGAACGCTGCTGCGCTTCGCCGACTCCGGTGACAACCTGTCGGTGCTGGTCGCCACGTTCTCCCGGGCCGGCCGTTCGCACGGCTTCTCGATCAATGTGGTGCACTCCGACTGCCACTCAGCCGCCGAGATCCTGATCTTCCCGGGCACCGCCCTGGAAGAGGTCACCGCCATGATCCAGAGCAACGAGGGCGTTCCCCACCTGGTGATCACCCGTTCCTCCCCGGACCCGGAGTCGTTCCGCTGGGAGACGGAACGGGCCCTGACCGCCCGAGCCGACCACGACCTGGACACCGAGGAATCACCGGACGACGAGGACGACGACGGCTACCCGCTGTCGGCTGAACTGCTCCGTGCACGGCTGCGTCTCCTTCCTGTCCCGTCCCGCCCACCGGCCCGGCACGGCGACTGACCCACGCTCACGCGCGGCTCCCGTGCCCACCGGCACGGCTCCCCCGGGCTCATGGGAGTCCGGGGTGAGGTCGTTCACCCCCGCCGACGCCCGATCCCTCGGGTCGCGGCCGGTCACCAGTCCCGTTGATCAGGTCGTCACCTCCGTGAGGTCACGGATGATCTCGGACGTGGCCACCGCGTCGAGGGTGTGCAGTGGAAGCTCGACCTCCTTGCTCCACCAGCCGCCGGTGCCGTCGTGCAGGAACACCGCCGTCAGCTTCTGGTCGGGGAAGTAGTCGAGTTCCCCGACCGCGATACCCGGATCGAGGTGGACGACCATCACCCGGTTCGGAGCGAGCGTCTTCTCGATCACCGACTGCATCCCGGCGTCCTGTGGCGACTCCCGCTTCCAGCCCCGCCGTTCCAACCCGATCAGCTTCGTCGTCGGGACGGTGACGCTCTCGAACCGGTTCAGGTGGGCACCGGCCGCCTCCTCCGGGGTCAGGCCGAACGTGGGCCGGCCGAGCTGCGGGAACGGCTGAAGGATCTCGTAGTCGGCGAACACCTCGGCCCATCCGGCCGCCTCCGCGGTCCCCAGGTGCAACGGGTGCGCGATTCCGATGATCTCGTCATCACCCAGTACCGCCGGTTCGTCGTCGACCGTCGCGAGGGTCCGGTCCTCGGCCATCCGCAGCGCCCCCGTGACCCGGCCGGCGGCATCGAACCGGGCCCACACCAGCCGGCGGACGATGTGCCAGAGCAGTGGATGCTCGGCGAACAGTGTCCGGAACTCGGCACCGGTCCAGCGGCGTCCGGCGACCATCGCCTGTTCCAGCCGGCGGACCTGGTCGACGGCGACAGTGCGTACGTCCTTCTTCAGCGCGGTGAACCGCTGATAGGCAGCGGTGGCCAGGTCCGTGTCGTCCCTGGCGCCGGGCTTGGGCAGCGTCTTCAGGCGCTTCCCGGTGTCGTCGGCGACAAACGGCCGCAACTGCTCGTCGAACCCGACCACGAACCGCCGGGACCCGTAGTCAAGCCGCAGGCTGCCGTCGGCGTCCAGTCCGAAGTCGGGCACCAGACGGTCGGCGAGTTGTTCGCTGGTGAGCCCGAGCCCTTCGGCGACCTCCTCCATCTTGGCCACCGCTGCCGTCTTCAGCCCCTTGAATCTGGCCCGCTGCGAGATCCGGT
>DATMVU010000416.1:0-9452 GCA_035562875.1 Actinoplanes sp.
GCCACCAGCCGAGAGCCCCTGGGCATCCCGGGCGAGGTCCTGCTCCCGGTCGGCGGCCTGCCGGTCCCACCGGAGAGCAACCAGACCGGCAACCGAACCGCCGGAGATGAAACCGGCCAAGAAACGGGACAAAAAACCGGACAGGAAACCGGACAGAAGGCCGACCCCGAAGCCGGCCACGAAGCAGGAGCGGATGATCACCGTTCCCGGGACGTGACCGGGTTCCTGCGGTCCGTGCCGTCGGTACGGCTCTTCCTGGACCGGGCCGCGGACGTGGTCCCCGATTTCGCGCTGACCGCCGAGAACGCGCCCGCGATAGCCAGGCTCTGCCGCACCCTGGATGGTCTGCCGCTGGCGGTGGAACTGGCGGCCGCCCGGTTGCAGGCACTGCCGGTGGCCGAGATCGAGGCCAGACTCGGGGACCGTTTCCGCCTCTTGGCTGCCGGCCGCCGCACGGTCCCCCGGCATCGGACGTTGCAGGCGGTGGTGGCCTGGAGCTGGGATCTGCTGACCGGAGCGGAGCAGGTGCTGGCCCGCCGTTTCACGGTCTTCGCCGGAAGCGCCGACCTGGACGCCATCGAGAAGGTCTGCCGGACCCCGGACGACAGGACGGGCTACCGGACCGACGACGGGGAGGACGTCGTCGAGGTGCTCGCTGGTCTGGTGGCGAAGTCCCTGATCGAGCGGGACGGCCCCCGCTACCGGATGCTGGCGACGATCCGGGCGTTCTGCGCCGCCCACCTGACCGATTCCGGCGAACGGGACCGCCTGTATCACGCCCACGCCGATCATTTCCTCGCCCTGGCGCTGCGGGCCGGCCCGTTCCTCCGGTCGGCCGATCAGCTCGGCTGGCTGGTTCGTCTCGACGCGGACCGGGACAACCTTCAGGCTGCGGTACGGCGGAGTACAGCGCACGGTGCCCCCGGTACGGCGTTGCGGCTGGTGTCGGCACTCTGCTTCTACTGGTGGCTGCGCGGTCTGCGGCTGGAGGCGGCGGCGCTGAGTGACCTGGTGTTGCGGGTGATCGGCCCGGAACCGCCGCCGGGCCTGGTCGAGGAGTACGTGGTGGGTGTCTTCACCGCGGCTCTGGGCTCCGGCCCGGTGATGCCGGCGGCCCGCTGGTCGGCTTACCTGCTGTCGTTGAGCACCGCCCCCGCCCAGCCGTTCCTGTTGTATCTGTCGGCGATGGCGGTGGGCCCGCCGGACAGTGATCCGGCCGGGATCGCCGAGTTGAACCGCAGGCTCCGTGACCAGGTGGCGGGTGATCCGTGGTGCCGGGCGCTGGGTGGGATCGGCGGCGGCTGGGTGGTGCTGTTCTCGGGTGCCGATCCGGCGCTGGCCGAACCGGAGTTCCGGGCGGCACTCGACGGTTTCCGGGTTCTCGGCGATCGCTGGGGTGCCATGCTGGCGTTGTCGGGGCTGGCCGAGCTGGCGGTGTGGCGTGCCGATCCGGCGGCGGCGATCCCGCCGACGGTGGAGGCGCTGAGGCTGGCCGGCGAGCTGGGTTCCACCATCGACGTGGCCGATCTGCTGCGCGGCCGGGGCCAGGCCAGGATGGACACCGGTGACCTTGAAGGCGCGGCTGCCGACTTCTCCCGGGCGGCGGAGCTGGCCCGGGAGGCCGGCGCCCCGGAGATGGTGGCGGCGGCATTGCTGGGCCTGGGTTCCCTGGCGATGACACGGGGCGGTGCGGCGGCGCTGGCCGAGGCGTCCCGGCACTGCCGGGCGGCGCTGTCCGCCTGCCCTTCCGGCTGGTACAGCGCCGACGGCATCCGGATGACCGTCCTGGTGATGCTGGGCCGGATCGCCGAGTCGTCCGGTGACCCGGCCGCGGCGCGGGCCCGCTACCGCGAGGTGTTCACCGTTCGCAGTGGCATCATCGGTCTCCCGGTGATGGTGGAGGCCCTGGAGCGCCTGGCCGCCCTGACCGCTGATCCGGTGCATGCGGCCCGGCTGCTCGGCGCGGCGCACACCCTCGGTTCCCGGGCCGGGGCGGGGGTCCTTCCGGCGGCGGCGTTCGCCGAGGGGTCCGGGTTGTCTCCGGAGCAGATCACCGCTTTGGTACGTGCGGATATCCGACCGTGACACCCCGTCGGCCCACGGCCACACTCCGGGAATGACTCATCTGCGCACACCGGACGACTCACCCTTGTACGAAGCGGGCCGCCGGAGTTCGGGGTACGTACCGAATTTCCTGCGCCCGTTCGCCCTGCAGCCGGAACTCTACGCCGCCTGGGAGGGGCTGCTGTCGTCGGTGAAGGCGGGCATGACCCCGTTGCGCTACGAGCTGGTGACCCTGGTCGCGGCCCGGGCCATGCGGTCCCGGTACTGCGTACTGGCCCACGCCTCGGTGCTCCTGGACGGCATGCTGGACGACGAGGCCCTGATCGCCGTGGTCACTGATCCGCCGGCGTCCGGGCTGCCACCGGCCGAGGTGGCGGTGGTGGAGTTCGCCGGCCGGATCGCCGTGGATCCGCGGGCCGCGACGAGGGCCGAGGTGGACGTGCTGCTCGGGCACGGGTTGTCCGAACAGGACGTCTTCTCCGTGGTGACGGCGGTGGCGGCCCGGCAGTTCTTCACCACGGTGCTCGCCGCCACCGGCACCGGTCCGGACACCGCGTACGAGTCGATGGATCCGCAGCTGGTGCGGACACTCGCCGGATAGTCCGGTCAGCGCGCGGTCAGCGGCCGGTCAGCCCGGTTCGTCACGGTGTCCGCATGACATCGACGATCGTGGCCGAGGGGCTGCACCAGCGATATCGAGGGGGCGCGGTCGCGCTCGACGGGTTCGACCTGAACGTCCCGGAGGGCATCGTCCACGGTCTGCTCGGGCCGAACGGGGCGGGGAAGACGACTGCGGTGCGGGTGCTCGCCACCCTGCTGGGTTTCGGCACCGGCCGGGCGGAGGTGGCCGGTGCCGACGTGCGGCGGGATCCGGCGTCGGTCCGCGAGCGGATCGCCCTGACCGGCCAGTACGCGGCGGTCGACGACCTGTTGAGCGGCCGGCAGAACCTGGTGCTGTTCGGGCGGTTGCACCGGATGCGGGCGCGGGAGGCCGGGCGCCGGGCCGACGAGTTGCTGGAGCGGTTCGATCTGACCGGGGCGGCGGGCAGGTCGGCGAAGACGTACTCGGGGGGTATGCGGCGTCGTCTCGACCTGGCGGCCAGTCTGATCCGGCGGCCCCGGGTGCTGTTCCTGGACGAGCCGACCACCGGTCTGGATCCGCGCAGCCGGAACCAGGTGTGGCAGGCGGTACGCGGGCTGGTGGCCGAGGGGACGACGGTGCTGCTGACCACCCAGTACCTGGAGGAGGCGGATCAGCTGGCCGGGCGGATCTCGGTGATGGACGCCGGCCGGGTGGTGGCCGAGGGGACCCCTGACGAGTTGAAGTCGGCGCTGGGCGCGGACCGGCTCGAGGTGGTGATCCGGGAGGCGGGCCGGCTCGGGGACGCGGCGGCGGTGGTGGGCCGGGTGGCCCGGTCGGAGCCGGATGTGGACCCGGATCTGCGGCGGTTGCGGGTGCCGGTGACCGACCGGGTGGGTGCGCTGACCGCGGTGCTGCACGAGTTGCAGGCCGCCGGGATCACGGTCGCCGACATCGGCGTGCACCGCCCCACTCTGGACGAGGCGTTCCTGCACCTCACCGGCCGGGTGGAGGTGACCGCATGAGTGTCGGGACGGCGGTTGCGGACGGGCGGGTGATGGCGGGGCGGTATCTGCGGCACGTGGTGCGGGCGCCCGAGGAACTCGTCATCTACTTCGCTCTGCCGATCATGTTCGTGCTGGTCTTCGGTTACGTGTTCGGCAGCGGGATGGCGGTGCCCGGTGGTGGCCACTACCGGGAGTTCCTGATCCCGGGGGTGTTCGTGATGACCATGTTCTACGGGATCGGGGCGACCGGCACCGGGATCGCCGTCGATCTGGACCGGGGTGTGGTGGACCGGTTCCGGTCGATGCCGATGGCCCGGTCTGCGCTGATCACCGGCCGGATGGCTGCCGATCAGGTGCGGGCCCTGCTGGAGATCTCGGCGCTTGTCGTCACCGGGCTGCTGGTCGGCTGGCGCTGGCATCTCGGGGTGCCGAAGCTGCTGGCCGCGCTGGCCCTGCTGCTGTTGTTGCGGCTGGCGCTGAGCTGTGTCGGGGTGGCGCTGGGGATGGCGGCGAAGAATCCGGACACGGTGGCGACGATCGTGTTCCCGCTGGCCTTCCCGCTGTCCGCGATCTCCAACGTGTTCGTGGCGCCGGAGTTGATGCCGGGCTGGCTGGGTGTGGTCTCGGAGTGGAATCCGATCTCGGCGACCACGACGGCGGTCCGGGAGTTGTGCGGCAACCCGGGGATCGGGGCGGATTCGTGGCCGGCCGAGCACGCGCTGCTGCTGGCGGTGGTGTGGCCGGTGGCGCTGATCGTGATCGTCGGCCCGATCGCCGTACGGCGCTATCAGAGGTTGGGTGTGTGACGGTGCCGGGAACCAGTACCTTGCACAGACCAGACAAATAACCCAAAACCGCACTTCAGGGCGTTTTCCTTGCGAAGATCAACTCCGTTGAAATGATCGATAGCGGGGGTGGGCAGTGCGGATCGAGGAATCCGGTGGGACGCCGGTCATCAGCAGGCCGGTTCCCCGGCCCGCCCATCGGGGCCCGCAACCGGCCCACCTGCCGCCGGCGGTGCCCGGGCTCCGGCCGGACCTGCCCCTCGACCTGGTCCGCCGGGACATCGCCGGGGACCGTCTCGGCGTACCGCTGATGCTCCGGATCCGGGTCCTGCACGCGGCGTCGCACCTCCCGGTCACCGCCGCCGTCGTCGAGCTGCGCCACCAGGACCCGGCCGGCGCTCCGGCGGAACTCCGCGGTGCCCAGGTCACCGACGTCGAGGGGTACGCCGAGTTCCGCACCGTCCACCCCGGCCGGATACCCGGCGAACCGGTCCGGATCGACACCGCGGTCCACGTCGGAGGCATCCTCGCCGGTGGCCGGACGGTCACCTACGCCGGCCCGCTGTTCGTCCCGGAACAGATCGCCGGGCAGATCGCGCCCGGCCCGGCGGCGGCCCCCGATCCGCACACCGCCGGTGGCGGCGAGCTGACGGTGGTCCCCCGGGACCGGTTCGACCCGACGGCGGGCCTGCTGGCCACCGTCACCGTCACGGTCGGGAATTGAGCCGCCCGGTTCCGCACCGGGCGGCCGGATTTTTCGTGATCTCGCCGGTCAGGGCCCTGATATCTGTTCCCCGGGGGCCCTGCTGCGCCGTCTTGGAACGTTCTAGGCTGACGCGATCACACTCAGGGGGTCGCAGACATGCAGCACGACTCGCGGCAGGATCTCACCGCGGATGACGGCCTGCGGCAGGACGCGTGGCGCGCCCGGCGCCGGAAGCTCTGGACGCTCGTCGCGGCGCAGGCCGTGATCCTGCTTCCGCTCATCTATCTGTGGATCGGGCCGGCCAGCGCGGCCGCCGCCGCCGACCCGCGGCCGAACCTCGGCGCCGGCCTGGTCGGCATGGCGTTGATGGTGCTCGGCCTGCCGTGGTCGGTCTTCGTCTGCCTGCTGGACAACCGGTACGGGCTCTTCGACAGCACCGCCCGGGACATGTTCGTCATCGGCCCGGCGGTGGTCAACCTGGTGCTGACCTCGTTCGGCGTCTGGTGGACCGGGCGGCACCCGATGACCGGGACCGAGTGGCAGGTCCTCGACGCCGACGAGCTGGAGGAGCTGGAGGAGTCCGAGCGCCGGCAGTGACCCGGCGAGCGGCGACCGGCGGACAGAGACGTGGTGTCCAGCGGCTCAGCCGGTGGCGTCGCGATGCCGGCGGCGCCCGGCCGGGACCGGCGCGAACTGGTGGGCCGCGGTGAGCGTCCGGGTGGACCAGCGCATCGCGTCCAGCGACAGGCCGGCCAGGTCGTCGCTGCCCCACTCGCCGTCCTCGTAGGCCCGCACCGCGCCGAGCACCTGCCCCAGCCGGCCGGTGCCCCGGGTGAGCGCGTCCGACACGTCGGTGGTGAGCGGCAGCTGTTCGGCCATCGCAGCCGGTGTCATGTTCATCAGCATCGCCATCCCGGTGACCAGCCCGGCCACGAACGCGGCGCCCGGGTCGGCCCGGAACCGGGGTGCCAGGTTCTCACAGAGCCGGGCCCGGGTGAGCGCGGTGAGCAACTGCTCCTCGGGGGCCTCGGCGACGTCGTCGACCACCATCAGGGTGGCCCAGCGGCGGATCTGGTCGAGACCGACGAGCATCACCGCCTGGCGGACCGAGGAGATCCGGCTGACCACCCCGGAGGCCACCGAGTTGCTGAGCCGCAGCACCCGCAGCGCCAGGGCCGGGTCGGTGACGATGATCGAAGTGATCTTGTCCATCGGCACGTCCGGGGACATCAGCGCGGCCACCAGCTCCAGGCGGCGCAACCGGGACGGGGACAGGCTCGGTGCGCTGAGCACCTGCGGGCGGCTCAGCGCGTACCCCTGGCGCAGTTCCATCCCGTAACGGTCGGCGAGCGCCACCTCGGCGGCCGTCTCCAGGCGTTCGGCGACCAGCTGGACACCCGGGTACCGGCGGCAGGCGGTGACGATCTCACCGAGCCGGTCCAGGTCGCCGTCGAGCAGGTCCAGTTTCACGTACGACGCCAGCCCGAGCAGCCGTTCGTGGCCGGAGCCCCAGACGAAGTCGTCGAGCGCGATCCGGTACCCGGAGGCGGCCAGCGCGGTCAGCCCGCCGATCACCTCGTCGTCGACGTCGACGGTCTCCAGCACCTCGAGGACCACCTGCTGCGGGCCGAACGGCAGCGGCAGCTGCCCGGTGACGAACTCCCGGGTCAGGTTGATGAAGCAGGGCCGGCTGCCGGCCACCTCGGCGATCCCGAACTCGGTGAACGCGTTGACCATGACGGTGCTGGTGGCGTACGTGTCCTGCCGGCCCGACGCGACGGCGTCCATCCGGCCGCGGAAGAGCAGCTCGTAGGCGACCACGACGCCGTTCACGTCGAAGATCGGCTGACGGCCGACATGTACCGCGTCCAACACCGGGATTCCCACGCCGGTGCCATCGGCACTCCACGGGCCGGGCTTAATGAATTGGGGACCGGCGAAACACGACCGAAACGGAGACTTCCGCACCGGGCGCTCCCCGTGCTGGGATGAGACTGCCGTCACAGATCACTGCAGGGAAGGTTCCACCACATGCTCAACCTCTCCGTTCTGCTGGAGGACAGCGCCCGCCGGCATCCCGGACGCGCGGCTGTGGTGCTCGGCCCACAGCGGCTGACCTACGCCCAGGTGGACGCGGCCGCGAGCCAGGTGGCCGCACTGCTCGTCGCCCGTGGCATCAAACCGGGCGACAAGGTGGCGCTGACCTGCCCGAACCTGCCGTACTTCCCGATCGTCTACTACGGCATCCTGAAGGCGGGAGCGGTGGTCGTACCGCTCAATGTGCTCTTGAAGGGCCGGGAGATCGCCTATCACCTGAAGGACTCGGGCGCGACCGCCTACCTCTGCTTCCAGGGCACCCCTGAGCTACCGATGGGCGCCGAGGGTTTCGCCGGGTTCACCGAGAGCCCGGGCACCGAGCACTTCCTGCTGATCACCGCGGACCCGGCGGCGGAGTCCCCGATCGAGGGTGCGGAGACGCTCGGCTCGGCCCTGGCCGGGCAGCCGGTCACCACCTTCGAGACGGTGCTGCGGGACGAGACCGACGCGGCGGTGATCCTCTACACCAGTGGCACCACCGGTCAGGCCAAGGGCGCCGAGCTGTCCCACTCGAACCTGATCCTCAACGCGCTCACCTGCAACCGGCTCTTCGGCAGCCAGCCTGCCACCGACACCCACCTGCTGGTGCTGCCGCTGTTCCACTCGTTCGGCAGCACCGTCAACATGAACGCCGGTTTCGCCACCGCCGCCACCCTGGTGCTGCTCCCCCGGTTCGAGCCGAAGGCCGCCGTCGCCCTGCTGCAGAGCGAGGACGTGACCTTCTTCGCCGGGGTGCCGACCATGTACTGGGGGCTGCTCAACGCTCTGGAGGAGGGCGTCGACGTGGCCCGGATCGCCGCCAACATGCGGGTCGCCGTCTCCGGCGGCTCCAGCCTGCCGGTGGAGATCATCCGGGCGGTCAAGGAGCGGTTCGGCGTCACCATCCTGGAGGGGTACGGGCTGTCCGAGACCTCGCCGGTGGCCACCTTCAGCGACCCGCACGGCGAGCCCCGGCCCGGTTCGATCGGCATCCCGATCTGGGGTGTCGAGGTCAAACTGATCGACCCGGAGTGGAACACCGTCGACGCGGCGGACGAGATCGGCGAGATCGCGATCCGCGGGCACAACATCTTCCGCGGTTACATCGGCCGCCCCGAGGCGACCGCCGAGGTGATGCGGGACGGCTGGTTCCGGACCGGTGACCTGGCCCGCCGTGACGCCGACGGGTTCTACTACATCGTCGACCGGGCCAAGGACATGATCATCCGGGGTGGTTTCAACGTCTACCCGCGGGAGATCGAAGAGGTGCTGATCACGCACGAGGCGGTCTCCCTGGCCGCGGTGATCGGTGTCCCGCACCAGAGCCACGGCGAGGAGGTCAAGGCCTTCGTGATCCTCGCACCGGGCGCCACCGCCACCGAGGAGGAACTGGTCGCCTGGTCCCGGGAGCAGATGGCCTCCTACAAATACCCGCGGATCGTCAGCATCGTCGAGGCGCTGCCGATGACCGCGACCGGGAAGCTGCTCAAGCGCGAACTCAGCTGACCCGCGGAACTGTCGGAGGGCAGTCGTAGACTCCTGCTCGATCGCTTGCGCCAGTGACGCACAGTGGACGTGCGATCCCACAGCGAGAGGGCACCATAGTGACTGCGGTAGAGGCGCCACCACCGGTGGCGTTCCGACGGCTCGCCGGCCTGCGGCACACGTCGCCCGGCCGGCTCCAGCTGATGCTGGCCGTCCTGCTCGTGCTGGCCGGTCTGGCCGGGCTGGTCACCGGCCTGACCGCCTGGTCGGCCCGGACCGGCACGGCCGATCTGCGGGACCGGGTCCAGCCGCTGCTGGCCGAGGCGGAGACGATCCAGTCGTCGCTGGCCGACGCGGACACCACCGCCGCGCTGGCGTTCGTCACCGGCGGTCTGGAGCCACCAGCCCTGACCGCGCGGTACGACAAGGATCTGTCCGACGCCGCCACCGCCCTCACCGCGGCCGCGAGCCGGGTGCCGGAGGGCGGGCCGGCGGCCGGGGCGATCCGGGCCGTCTCCACCGGCCTGACCGAGTACTCCGCGCTCGTCGCCACCGCCCGCGCCCTGAACCGGCAGGGCAAGCCGGTCGGCGCCGCCTACCTGTCGACCGCCTCGAAACTGAACCGGGAGACGATCCAGCCGCAGGCCGAACTCCTCTTCCGGGAGGCCCGCGCGGAGGCCGACCGGGGTTACCGGGACGCCCGCAGCACCTGGTGGCTGACGCTGCTCGGGGTGCTGACCGCCGCCCTG
>DATMVU010000417.1:0-2208 GCA_035562875.1 Actinoplanes sp.
CGCCACATCGCCACCGACTCGCGCAGATGGACGGCGGCCTCGGCGGTCCGGCCGCGGTTCAACTCGATCTCGCCGAGGATGGCCAGCGCATCGGCGGTGTGATGGGTCATCCGGTAGTCCCGGGCCACCGCGAGAGCCTCCTCGGCGGCCGGCTGAGCGCCGTCGTCACCCCGGTCGAGGTGCAGCCGGGCCATCGTGATCATGGTGAGGGCCTCGGTGAACGCGTCCCGATGCCGGCGGGAGATGGCGAGCGATTCGGTCAGGAACCCCTCGGCCGCGTCGAACTGCCCGGCCCGGCTGTGCCCGATACCGAGGAACTGCAACGCTGTCGCCTCCCAGCGCGGATTGCCCAGCTCCCGGGCGAACGCCAGGGCCTTGTGCAGGCTCTCCACCGCGGGCAGCAGCCGAGCCGACTCGCCGTACACCACCGCCAGCGCCACGTGCGCCCGCGCCAGACCACCCAGGTGACCGGCCTCCTCCGCCCAGCCGAGGGCCTCGGTCGCCGCCGCCACCGCCTCGTCGTGCCGGCCCAGCGCGGTCAGCGCCACCGACCGCATCGACGCGGCGTCGGCCATCCCACCAGGTTCCCCAGCCGCCCGGAACTTCTCCAGCAGGGTGCCGGCGTCGGTGAGCGACCGGTCCATCGCCGCACCGGTCCGATCGTCGGTGATCCACGTCTCCACGTCGATCAGCCCGCGCAGCATCACCGCCTCACCACGCCGGTCACCCACCGTCACACAGGCGGCCAGCACCGGACGGCTGCTCGCCACCCACTCGGCGTACATGCCGCGCACGTCGAAATACTTCTCCAAACGCTGCACCAGGTCGTACGCCGCCTCGTGCCGCCCGGTCCCGCCCGCCTGCCGGGCCGCCGCCCGCAGGGTCGCCTGCTCGGCGTCGAACCAGGTCAGCGGATCCACCCCGGCCAGTTCGGCGACCACGTCCCGGACGTCCGGGCGCAGGGCCCCGCCGGTGATCGGGGCGTAACAGGGCCCCGGCACCCGCGGCTCGAAGTGCTCGGCCACCGCCAGCCAGGCACCCAGCCCCAGATCCAGCGCATCACCGGCCTCGTCGGAGCCGCCACCCGCATCCTCCCTGGCGAAGAGGCGGACCAGATCGTGGAAGCGGTACCGGGCCTGACCGGCCGCGTCGACACCGACCATGGTCAACATGTGCGCGTCGACCAGCTCGTCCAGGTCGGCGCCCGGATCCAGCACATCCGCCAGCCAGCCCGGGAAATCCGGCACGTCGAAGACCCCGAGCAGCCGGAACAACCGCTGCCCGGCACGGGTCAGCCCGTCATAACTCAGCGCCAGCGACGCCCGCACCTGGAGATCCCCGGCACCGAGCCGGTCCAGGCGCATCCGCTCGTCCCGCAACAGCCGGGCCAGGTGATCCAGACTCCACTGCGGCCGCGCGGTCAGGCGGGCCCCGGCCACCCGGACCGCCAGCGGCAGCCCACCGCACATGTCCACCACCGCGCGGGCCCGCTCGACGTCACCGGCCACCCGGTCCTCACCGGCCACCCGCTCCAGCAGCCGGACCCCGTCGTCACCGGGCAGCACGTCCAGGGTGGTCCAGCGGGCACCCTCCAGCCCCGACAGCCGCACCCGGCTGGTCAGCAGCACCGCACAGGAGGCGGAACCGGGCAGCAGCGGGCGCACCTGGGCCTCACCCGCCGCGTTGTCCAGCACCACCAGGGCCCGGCGCCCGGCGAGCAGGGTGCGGTACAGCTCGGCCCGTTCCTGGGTGTCGTTCGGCACCGCCACACTCGGCACCCCCAGCGCCCGCAGGAACCGGCCCAGCACGTCGGCGGGCGCCGCCGGTTCGGCCTCGATACCGGCCAGGTTCACGTACAGCTGACCGTCCGGGTAGTCGCCGGCGACCTGGTGGGCGACGTGCACGGCCAGGGCGGTCTTACCGATGCCGGCCATCCCGGTGATCCCGGCGACGGTCATCGCCACCGGCGGCGCGTTCACCGACAACAGTTTGCGCAGCAGCCGGGACTCCTCGGCCCGCCCGGTGAAATCGGGCAGACCCGCCGGCAGCAGCGCCGGGACGACACCCGCACGCGGATTCTCCGGCGGGATCACGTCCGCCCGGATTTCCTGATACACCTCACGCAGTGCCGGACCCGGTTCGATACCGAGTTCCGCATCCAGGACCGAGCACATCCGGCCGTACGCGTCCAGAGCCCGGGCGCGGTCG
>DATMVU010000418.1:0-3300 GCA_035562875.1 Actinoplanes sp.
CTGCAAGGCTTGGACCAGACTGTCGGTGTCGGCATCGTGTTCCGCGCGCAGGTCGACGTGTTGGCTGTCGGAGTTCAGCAGGCCGGTGATCGGGCCGCTGTACAGCAGTTCCCCGAACCTGATGACGACCAGATGCTCGCAGATCGCCTCGATCTCGCTGAGCAGGTGTGAGGAGACCACCACCGTCCGGCCGGCCGTGCCGAGCTGCGCCAGCAGGGAACGGATCTCGACGATGCCGGACGGGTCCAGCCCGTTGGTCGGCTCGTCGAGGATCAGCAGTGCCGGATCGGGCAGTAGCGCCGCGGCGATACCCAAACGCTGTTTCATGCCCAGCGAGTACCGCTTGACCGGCTCACGATCACGACCGGTCAGGCCCACCGTCTGCAACACCGCGTCGACGCGTGCGTTCGGCAACCCGCGTAGGCGGGCCAATGACATCAGATTCGCCCGTGCCGACAGGCCCGGGACGAAAGCAGGGTTCTCGACCAGCGCACCGACCCGGCCGAGATACCGCTGCGGAGAACCGATCGGTTCACCCAGCACGGCCGCGTCTCCCGCGCTGGGTCTGATCAGGCCCAGCAACATCCGGATCAACGTTGACTTGCCCGATCCGTTCGGACCCACCAGGCCGATCACCTTCCCGGCCGGCAGCTCCAGGGTGAGCGGCTTGACCGCTGTCAGCTTGCCGAACCGGCGGGTCAGGCCCGCCGTGGTCACTATCGTCATGCCATCTCCATTCGGGTGAGCGCTCACTCACATTAGCGGATTGGCTTGTGAACTGCACGAGCTTCGCTCTGCAACCCTGCCAACCCCACTCCGGTGGAAGGCCACATGGCCGCCTCGTCGACCCTGTGAAGTCGGGCAGCGACACCGTTCCTCCGGTCGGCCCCGGCAGGCCCGATCGGCTCTGTGACAGAGAATGCCGCATTCTCTGTCACAGAGCCGATCCATCACCCATCGCCACCTGCAGGACGCCGTCACCGCGGAGAGGACGACTCGGCCACATTCTGTGTCACATCACCGGAAGAGGTCGCCAAGGTGTCCGTGATCCCGCTGCCGACCGCCCGGCGCCCGGTGACGCTCGTGGTCGCCGTCGACGCGTTCCTCGACCGATTCCGTGACGACCCCGGCACCCGCGCCACCTACACCGAGACGATGCGCCGGCTGCGCGAGACCGCCGGGGAGCAACTGCCGGTGGCTGCGCTCACCCCGGAGCTCTACGAGCAGACGATGGCCCGCTGGGACCAGAGTGCCGCGAACACCTGGAACAAGCACCTGTCCGCGCTGACCTCGTTCACCGCCTACTGCCACCGCCGGGACTGGCTGACCACCGACCCCGGCCGGCGCCTGGAACGCCGCAAGGTCACCCGGACCAGGGACAAGGCCATCCCCCGCGCCCGGCTCGACCGGCTGTTCACCGACGACCGCAACCCGCTACGCGAGCGGGTGCTGTGGCGGATGCTCTACGAGACCTGCGCCCGGGCCGAGGAGATCCTCGGCCTCGACGTGCCCGATCTCGACATGGAGTTCCGTCGCGCCCTGGTCGTAGAGAAAGGCGGCGACCGCGCCTACGTGCACTGGGAAACTCCGACCGCCCGCCTGTTACCCCGACTCCTGGCCGGGCGCACCATCGGGCCGGTGTTCCTCGCCGACCGACGCGCCGCGGCAGCGGGACGCCGGGCGCCAGCTCTGGGTGACATCTCCCCGGAGACCGGCCGGGGCGCGGCTGTCCTACCCGCGCGCCGATTACCTGTTCAAGCAGGCGTCCCAGCTCCACGACCCACACGGCGCCGGATACACCCTCCACCAACTGCGGCACAGCGGGCTGACCCACCTCGCCGCCAAAGGCCGCAGCGCCGCCGAGCTACAAGCCAAGTCCCGCCACCGGCACCTGGCCACCCTCGGCATCTACGTCCGGCTCGGCGAGGAGACCTCCGCCCGCATCACCGCCGAGAACGACGAGCACCACCGCCGACACCGGCGCTGACCTCCAGTCCCACTTACCGAGATCACGAAAAACGGCCGAATCGGCTGCCGGGGAACCTCACCATGAGGAGCTGCGCCCCAGGTGAGGGTCTAGATCAACTGCTTACCGTTGTTTTTGGTCTGGAAACTACGGGCGGCCATACTGACGCCAGTCACCTCGCTGACCGGTGAGCCCGGCCAGACCCACTACCGCTTCCGACCACGTCGCCGACATCCTCGGGAAGGACATGATGAAGCTGCTGCTCACCGACTCCGGTATCAGGAACGCGAGCATCCAGGACGCGCTGGTCGACCTGCTGGGTAAACCGGTCGCCGAGGCCAGCGCTCTCTGCATCCCGACCGCGGGGTACGGGGGCCCGTACGGGGATCCGGGCGGGCCCTGGCGTTTCACCAGCGGACAGTCCCCCAGCCCGATGACCGGCCTGGGGTGGAAATCGGTGGGCACGCTGGAACTCACCGCACTGCCCAGCATCGACGAGCAGCGCTGGACCTCCTGGGTCCGGGAGGCAGACGTCCTACTGGTCAACGGCGGCGACACGCTGTACCTGTGCCACTGGATGCGGGAGTCCGGGCTCGCGGACCTCCTGCCGTCGCTGCCCGACACGGTCTATGTGGGACTCAGCGCCGGGAGCCTGGTGCTGACCCCTCGTATCGGGGAGGACTTCGTCGGCTGGAAACCGCCCACCGGCGGCGACAGCGCACTCGACATGGTCGACTTCTCGATCTTCCCGCACCTGGATCATCCGGATTGCCCGGAGAACACCATGGCCGCGGCAGAGCGGTGGGCGGCCGGGATCGAGGGACCGGCGTATGCGATTGACGAGCAGACCGCCATCAAGGTGGCCGACGGCACCATCGAAGTGGTCTCCGAGGGCCACTGGAAGTTGTTCAACTCGTAGCGGGCAGCAGGAACGCTTACGCGGTGACCTCCAGCCACCGCACCGTCGCCAACAGGGTCGCGGTCTTGCGATGCTGCTTCAACGCCGCCAGCTTCGGCGCCTTCGCCTCGAACCCCGCCCGGGCCAGCTCGATCACCCGGCGCGTCGGCACCCCGGTCCCGGCCACATCCACCGCACCCATATGCAGCCCCGCGATCTCCGCCACCCGCTCCAGCGAGCGCACCATGCCCCGCCCGGTCGGATTCTTCGGCCCACGCCGCCACAACTCCAACTACGACCGGTGCTTGCCCTCCGGCACTTTCAGGATCTTCCGCAGCTCATCGGCCTGCTCCGCAGTGATCGCGTCGGCCAGGGCCACGTACAGCCGGAGCTCGGCCGCCTTGCGGGCACCGGCCACCTCGTCACCCCGGGCAGC
>DATMVU010000419.1:0-2069 GCA_035562875.1 Actinoplanes sp.
TTGTCACGATCGAAGGCTGGTGTTCGCACCGTGCACCTGGCCGAGATCCTCGCGTCCACGGAGACGGCATGACGACCTTTCTCGGAATGCCCGCCACCGCCCCGCGCGGAGTGGGGAACCTGCGCGGCTCCCTCTCCTTTCCGGTTGCCGCCCGGGACGCGCTTCAAAATGACCAGTTACGCCGAAATTTACGACATGCTACGACGACTATTCGTGGCAAATCGGGCCGGGTGATCGCGGAACTCCCGGACTGGCAACTGCTCCGGGACGCCGGCTCGGCGATCAAGGCCGACGTCATGTCCCGCCTCCCTGAGCTGCTGGAACAACTGGAGGAACGGGTCGTCGCCGCCGGCGGCGTGGTGCACTGGGCCGCCGACGCCAACGAGGCCAACCGGATCGTCACCGACCTGGTCCGGCAGACCGGCTCCGACCGCGTCATCAAGGTCAAGTCGATGGCCACCCAGGAGATCGGCCTCAACGAAGCCCTGGAAGCAGCCGGGATCGCACCCGTGGAGACCGACCTCGCCGAACTGATCGTCCAGCTCGGCGACGACAAACCCAGCCACATCCTGGTCCCGGCCATCCACCGGAACCGCTCCGAGATCCGCGAGATCTTCCTGCGCGCCATGCCCGGCGTCGACCCGGCACTCACCGACGACCCGCCGGTGCTCGCCGCCGCCGCCCGCCGCTACCTGCGCGAGACGTTCCTGTCCACCACCGTCGCGGTCAGCGGCGCCAACTTCGCCATCGCCGACACCGGCACCCTCGGCGTCGTCGAATCCGAGGGCAACGGACGGATGTGCCTCACCCTGCCGGACACCCTGATCACCGTGATGGGCATCGAGAAAGTCCTGCCCACCTGGCGTGACCTGGAAGTCTTTCTGCAGTTGCTGCCCCGGGCGTCGACCGGCGAGCGGATGAACCCGTACACCACGATGTGGACCGGGGTCACCCCTGGCGACGGGCCGCAGAGTTTCCACCTGGTGCTGCTCGACAACGGGCGCAGCGCGGTCCTGTCCGACACCGTCGGCCGGTCGGCGCTGCACTGCATCCGCTGTTCGGCCTGCCTCAACGTGTGCCCGGTCTACGAGCGGGCCGGTGGGCACTCCTACGGTTCGGTCTATCCGGGGCCGATCGGGGCGGTGCTGTCGCCGCAGCTCACCGGGGTCGCCGACAACGCCTCACTGCCGTACGCGTCGTCCCTCTGCGGGGCCTGCTTCGACGCCTGCCCCGTGAAGATCGACATCCCTGCGCTGCTGGTGCACCTGCGCGACCAGGTGCCACACCCGGCTGCCGAACGCGCCGCCATGTCCGCGGCCGCCAAGATCATGGACCGGCCCCGGCTGTACGCGTCGGCGCAGCGCGCTGCCAAACTGGCTCGGATCGCCGGCCGCCGAGGTCGTCTACTGCCACCGCCGCTGACCGGCTGGACGGCTGGGCGTGACCTGCCCGAATTCCCGAAACAGACGTTCCGTGACTGGTGGGCGGCCCGCTCCTCCGAGGCCGGCTCCCCGCCGTCGCCCTCACCCGCTGCCGACCCTCAGGAGGGCTCGTGAACTCCCGGGAACTGATCCTCGGCCGGGTACGGGCCGCGCTGCAGGATGCGCCGGTGGTGGCGCCGGTGCCGCGCGACTACCGGCAGGCCGGTACGAACGCCGTCGATGTGGACCTGCTCATCGACCGGCTCGTCGACTACAAGGCCGAGGTCCATCAGGTGACCGAAACCGAGGTGGCGGCCACGGTCCGGAAGATCGCCGGAGACGGGGGCCCGGTCCTCGTACCGCAAGGGTTGCCGGGATCGTGGCGCCCGGAGGGTGCCGTCGAAGACGACGACCTGACACCGGATCGCATCGCCGCGGCCGCCGCCGTCCTCACCGGCGCTGCCGTCGCCGTCGCCGAGACCGGCACCATCGTCCTGGACGCGTCACCCGACCAGGGGCGGCGCATCATCACCCTGCTACCCGACGTGCACATCTGCGTGCTGCGGCCGGACCAGATCGTCGCCTCGGTGCCGGACGCCATCGCCCGGCTCACCCCCGGCCGCCCACTCACCTGGATCAGTGGGCCGT
>DATMVU010000420.1:0-30252 GCA_035562875.1 Actinoplanes sp.
TGGCTGGCCAGGCTGTCGCGCCGGGACATCGCCTCGTCGAGGAAGGCCTGCTCTTCGGCAATGGCGGGCAGTGCAGAATTCCGGTGCATTTTCAAGCCCTCGCTGATATCCGGAATGAAAGTCGCGGCCAGGCTAGTCAACGATCGGCCCGGAATTCATATGAAAGAGACCGACCTCTCAATGGTTTGATATTTCGGCTACCGTCGTATCTCCAACATCGAATAGCACGGGGGAATGACATCGGATGCGTACGGCACGTCTGTTCCGGATGGTTCTGCTGCTGCAGTCCCGGGGCTCGGTGACCGCCGCCGAACTGGGTGCCGAGCTGGGCATCTCGGAGCGGACCGTCTACCGGGACATCGCCGAACTGGGTGCCGCCGGGGTGCCGGTCTACGCCGAACAGGGCCGGCACGGCGGATACCGGCTGGTCGACGGCTACCGGACCCGGTTCACCGGGTTGCGCGCGGACGAGGCGGAGGTGCTGTTCCTGCTCGGGCTGGACGGGCCGGCGAACGACATGGGCCTGAGTGAGCTGCTGGCCTCGGCCACGGTGAAGGCGCTGCCGCCGAAGGCACGCCGCACCCAGCGGTTCCATCTGGACGTGCCGGGCTGGTTCCACGACGCCGAGCCGCCGCCGGTACTGGCGGGGCTGGCCGGCGCGGTGTGGCAGGACCTCACCGTGACGATGCGTTACCAGCGAAAGGACGCCGAGGTGACGCGGCTGGTCCACCCGTACGGCCTGGTCCTGAAAGGGGGTGCCTGGTATCTGGTGGCGCGGGCCGGCCGGGAGACGCGCATCTATCGGGTGGACCGGATCCGTACCGTGCAGACCGGCGACGGTTTCGAGCGGGACGAGACGTTCGATCTGGCAGCGGTGTGGTCGGAGCGGTCCGGCGATTTCGTCCGGCAGATGGCGACGGTGTGGGTGACCGTGCGGTTGAGTGCCGAAGGGTTCCGCGGGTTGCGGTTCGCTGTGGAGCCGCCCGCGGTGCAAGCGGCTGCCGAGACGGCGCAAGAACCCGACGATCAAGGGCGGGTTTGTGTACGGCTACCGCTCGAGTCCCTGGAAGTGGCCTACCACCAGCTGCTTCGTCTCGGCCCGGAGGCGGAGGTCCTCGAGCCGGAGTCGCTGCGGGAGCGGATGGCGGCTGCCGCGCAGCGACTCCACGGCCTGTATCAGCGGTAGCCGGTGACGTCGGCGGGTTTACCGGTGTCCTGCACCTCGACCAGGTAGCGCCACGCGTCCGGGCGGCTGCCGTCGACGTCGGTGAAACCGTAGACCTGCGCCAGCTGACCGCTGGACAGCGACTGCCCGTTCCATCGGGCCCGCTCCGGGTCGGTGGCGAGTGCGGCGACGGCCCGGCCCACGTAGGCGGGGGTCTCCGAGATGGCGAAGTGTGGTTCGGTGGTCAGCGCGTCCCGCCAGTTCTGTTCGGTGACCCCGTAATGCTCCAGCATGATCTCCGAGCGCAGCCAGCCCGGAGTCAGCGCAACAGCTGTCCCCTCGTACTGCGCGATCTCTGTGGCCTGGGCGAAGGCCATCCGCAGCACCGCGGTCTTGGCGAGGTCGTAGAAGAACGACACCCGGTAGTTGGCGCTGTTGTATTCGAGGGTGCCGTCGGTCACCTCGACGACCAGGCCACCGGGCCGCCGGATCAGCAGCGGCAGCGCGTAGTGGCTGGTCAGGATGTGCGTGTCGATCGCCAGCCGGAGGATCCGCAGCCCTTTGTCGAGGTCGTGCTCCCACAGCCGGTGTTCCCAGCTGAACAGCATCTCGCCGCCCCAGATGTCGTTGACCAGCACGTCCAGGCGCCCGTGTGCGGTGTCGATCCGTTCGATCAGGGCACGCACCTGCCCGGCGTCGAGATGATCGACCTGCACCGGGATGCCGGTGCCGCCGGCCGCGGTGACCAGTTCGGCGGTCTCCTCGATGGTCTCCGGGCGGTCCATCTCCGACCGCTGCTCGCGGGTGGTGCGGCCGGTCGTGTAGACGGTCGCACCGCGGGCGCCGAGCTGGACGGCGATCTGCCGCCCGGCTCCGCGTGTCGCCCCGGCCACCAGGGCGACTGTTCCGTGCAGATCCTTGTTCATATCGAGCACGCTGCCAGCAAAACCTGACGCAGGTTGTCAGCCTTTCCCGACGGTTACCCGGTAGATCGCGCCCGCGTAGTCGTCGCTGACGTACAGCGCGTCGTCGGGTCCCTGCACGGCCATCACCGGGCGGCCCCAGCGGCTGCCGTCGGCCAGCTGGAAACCGGTGAGCACGGTCTGCTGCGGGCCGAGGGTGCCACCGGTCCAGGCGTAGAACGACACCTCCGGCGGGCGCGGCGGTCTGCGGTTCCACGAGCCGTGGATGCCGACCAGCGCGCCGGGTTCGGGCAGCGTGACGAAGCTCAGGCCGAGCGGGGCCGAGTGCGCGCCCATGCCCTGCTCGGTCGGCGGCAGCGCGGCGCAGTCGAGTTTCGTGCCGTCCGGGTTGGTCTGCACGTCGCGCAGGAACGGCCGGTTGCTGTAGCTGATCGTGGGTTCGAGCTGCGGTTCCGGGTTGCAGTAGGGCCAGCCGAGCTCGCGGCCCTCGGTGAGCCGGGCGAGTTGTTCCATCGGGTGGTCGTTGACGTACGCCTGCACCACGTCGTGCTTGTACCGGCCGTAACCGTCCTCCGGCAGGGCGACGTTGTCGCGGTGGTTGACAGCGGTCCACACCGCGCCCTCCGGGTCGACGGCCAGGCCGGTGCCGTTGCGGACGCCGCGCGCGTACACGGTCGGCTCGCCGCCGCCGGGCGCCACCTTCAGGATCGACGCCCGTTCCGGGGTGGCCGTCCGGTCCTGTTCGGAGATGTTGCCCGTCGACCCGACCGACACGTAGATCGCGCCGTCCTTACCGACGGTGACGCTCTTGAGGGCGTGCGAGTAGGCGCCGCGCAGCTCCGGGCTCTTGCCGTCCGGCAGATCGTCCACGACGATCCGCCGGCCGGAGACCACCCCGCTGCGGTACGTGTACGCGTTGACCTGATCGCTCTCGGCCACGTACAGGGTCGTCCCGTCGAACGCCAGGCCGTGCGGCTGGTTCAGCCCGCGGATCAGGGTCCGCTGCTGCCCGCCGGTGCCGAGGGAGAGCACGTCGCCGAACTCGGGCCGGGACACCAGCAGCCGCCGGTCCGGTGTCCAGGCGAGCAGTCGCGGCTTCTCCATCCGGGCGAACACGCTCACCGCCCACCCCGGCGGGGCGAGCAGCGTCCGTTCCTGATCAAACGGTGCCGTACCGGTTGCCGGGATGACGGTGGCGACCAGCCCCGGCGGTGCTGCCGTCGCCCCGGACGACGGAGCCTCGGACGACGTCGCCCCGGACGACGTCGCCCCGGACGACGAACACCCCGCCAATCCGAGCAACAAGACTGCCAAACCGCGCGTAATCGTCCTCACCGGTGCACTTCTACCGATCCGGCGGCGGCGCCGCAACCCGCCGTTCCGGTGTCGACTCCTCGAAGAGCAGCAGTGTCCGGGTGCCGACCACCCCCGCCATGCCCTGGATCTCGTCGAGCACCAGATGCCGCAGTTCGGTGTTGTCGGCCACCCGGACCAGCAGAATAACGTCGAAATCACCACCGACCAGTCCGATATGGACCACTCCCGGCAGTGCTCGTAGCCGGGCCAGCACCTCACGCCAGTTGGCCTGTTGCAGATTCACCGTCACGTAGGCGGCAGTGGTCAGCCCCGCGGCGACCGGATCCACGTCGGCGTGGAAGCCCCGGATCACTCCGGTCTGCTGGAGCCGGGCCACCCGGGCGTACGCGTTGGCGCGCGAGATGTGCAGCGTCTCGGCGAGGGTCCGCATCGACATCCGGCCGTCCGCGGTGAGCGCTGCGAGGATCAGCCGATCGGTCTCGTCGAGCATGTTCTGTCCCCTTCGAGTTGGACGTTCGGCACCATCAGGCCGCGGTTTCCGGAAACATTTCTCGGGTTTCGGCCACCTATGGTGTTCGATTGGCTCGCTGGAAACAATCCCTTCATGACACGTGACGCAGCTCTCCTGCTGCCGTCCACGGAGCCGGTGACGCTCATCGACCCGGACGGCAACCCCGTTCCCGTCGGCCAGGACATGCCCGACCCGCAGGCACTCATCCACGCGTACGCGGCACTGGTCGCCGCCCGCCGCTTCAACGACCAGGCAGGTGCTCTGGTACGCCAGGGCCGGCTCGCGGTCTACCCGTCGTCGCACGGTCAGGAGGCCTGCCAGGTCGCCTGCGTCCAGGTGCTCGACGACGGTGACTGGCTGTTCCCCACCTACCGTGACTGTGCCGCGATCGTGGCCCGCGGCGTCGACCCGGTGCAGGCGCTGACCCTGCTGCGCGGCGACTGGCACAACGGCTACGACCCGGCCGCCACCCGGGTCGCACCCCAGGCCACCCCGCTCGCCACCCACCTGCTGCACGCCGTCGGAGTCGCCCACGCGGCCCGGCTGCGCGGCGAGCCGACGGTGGCGATGGCGGTCTGCGGCGACGGCGCCACCAGCGAGGGCGACTTCCACGAGGCACTCAACTTCGCCGCGGTGTTCCGTACCCCGGTGGTGTTCTTCATCCAGAACAACGAATACGCCATCTCGGTGCCGCTGCACCGGCAGACCGCGGCGCCGTCGCTCGCGCACAAGGGCGTCGGCTACGGCATCCCCGGCGAACGGGTCGACGGCAACGACGTCGCCGCCCTGCTCAGCGTGCTCGGCACCGCTGTCGAACGGGCCCGTTCCGGTGACGGCCCGCAACTGGTCGAGGCGCACACCTACCGCGTGCAGGCACACACCAACGCCGACGACCCGGGCCGCTACCGGTCCGCCGGCGAGGTCACGCCCTGGCTGGCCAAGGACCCGATAACGCGGTTGGAGACGTTCCTGCGCGGTCGCGGTCTGCTCGACGACAAGACCATCGCCGGGTACGCGGACCAAGCCTCGCTGGTGGCCGAACGGATGCGCACCGGCCTGTCCGGTGAACCGGTCACCGACTATCGGGACCTGTTCGCCCACGTCTACGCCACACCCACCCCGCAGCTCCGCGAACAGCAGGCGCTCGTCGCCGACGAGGCGGCCCGCGATGCCTGAGAAGCTCACCATGGCGAACGCCCTCAACCAGGCCCTGCGCGACGCCATGCGCGCCGACGACAGCGTGCTGATGTTCGGTGAGGACGTCGGCCCGCTCGGCGGCGTCTTCCGGATCACCGACGGGCTCACCGCCGAATTCGGCGACCAGCGCTGCTTCGACACCCCGCTCGCCGAGTCCGGCATCCTCGGCATGGCGATCGGGATGGCCATGAACGGGATGCGGCCGGTCGTCGAGATGCAGTTCGACGCGTTCGCCTACCCGGCGTTCGAGCAGCTGGTCAGCCACGCGGCGAAGATGCGCAACCGCACCCGCGGGCGGCTCACCGTCCCGATCGTGATCCGGATCCCGTACGCCGGTGGCATCGGCGGGGTGGAACACCACTGCGACTCGTCCGAGGCGTACTACGCGCACACCCCCGGCCTGCACGTGGTCGCCCCGTCCGACCCGGCCGACGCCTACGGCCTGCTCCGGCACGCGATCAGCTCGGACGACCCGGTGGTCTTCCTGGAACCGAAGAAGCTCTACTTCGCCCGCGCCGAAGCCGACCTCACCCGGCCGGTGCCCCCGATCGGCCAGGCCGTGATCCGGCGGCCCGGCACCGACGCCACACTGATCGCCTACGGTCCGGCCGTCCCGGTCGCCCTCGAAGCCGCCGAAGCCGCCGCCCAGGAGGGCCGCAGCCTGCAGGTGGTGGACCTGCGGTCGATCGTGCCGTTCGACGACGAGACGGTGTGCGCGGCGGTCCGGTCCACCGGCCGGGCCGTGGTCGTCGCCGAAGCCGCCGGATTCGCCAGCGTGTCGTCCGAGATCGTCGCCCGGGTCACCGAACGCTGCTTCCACCATCTGCACGCCCCGATCCGGCGGGTCACCGGCTTCGACATCCCCTATCCCCCGCCGAAACTCGAACACGTCCACCTGCCGTCCGTCGACCGCATCCTGGACACCGTCGACGACCTGCAATGGGAGGCGTACGCGTGAACACCTTCCTCCTGCCCGACCTCGGTGAGGGACTGACCGAGGCGGAGATCGTCCGATGGCTGGTCACCGAGGGTGATCTGATCGAGGTGGACCAGCCGGTGGTCGAGGTGGAGACCGCGAAAGCCGTGGTGGAGGTGCCGTCACCGCACGCCGGGCGGGTCGCCACCCGGCACGCTCTCGAAGGGGTGACTCTCGACGTGGGCGCGCCACTGCTCACCGTCGCCGACCCGGGAACCGCGCCGTCCGGGTCCGGCAACGTCCTCGTCGGCTACGGCACCTCCCCCGACCGGCCCTCCGGGCGGCACCGCCGCCCGCGAACCCTCGTCCCCCAGGCTCCGGCTCCGGCTCCGGCTCCGGCTCCGGACAGGGTAGTGCCGATGGTGCTGTCGCCGCTGGTCCGGCGGTTCGCCCGGGAGCAGGGCGTCGACCTGACCTCGGTGACCGGAACCGGGCCCGGCGGAGTGATCACCCGCAGTGACGTGGAAGCCGCGGCCCGGCCGTCCGTAGCCGCGGCACCGGCTCCGATCCCGGTCCCGGGCGATCGCCGCATCCCGCTGACCGGTTTCCGCAAGCAGGTGTCGGCGGTGCTGAGCCGCAGCCGGGCCGAGATCCCCGAGGCCACCATCTGGGTGGACGTGGACGCCACCGCCCTGTGGGAGCTGCGCGAACGCCACCGCCCCGGTCCCGGGCTGCTCGCCTACGTGGCCCGCTTCGTGGTGGCCGGGCTGCGCGAGTACCCGGTGTTCAACGCCCGCCTGGACACCGAACGCCAGGAGATCGTCGAACTGGACCGGATCAACCTCGGCATCGCGGTCCAATCCGACCGGGGCCTGGTCGTCCCCGCGATCCCGGACGCCCAATCCCTGACCACCACCGGACTGGACACGGCCCTGCGCGACCTGACCGACCGGGCCCGCCGCGGCGAATCCACCGCCACGGAACTGTCCTCGGGGACGTTCACCCTGAACAACTACGGCGCGTTCCGTGTCGACGGCAGCGCCGCCATCATCAACCACCCGCAGGTGGCGATGCTCGGAATCGGCCGCATCCTCGACCGCCCATGGGTGGTGGACGGTGCTGTGACCGTACGAAAGCTGACGCAGTTGTCCTTTGTCTTCGACCATCGGGTGTGTGACGGTGGCGCGGCCGCGGGCTTCCTCCGCACCGTCGCCGACGCCCTCGAGGATCCGCCGTCCGCCCTGGCCCGGCTATGACCGGGGTCCCTCGATGTCGATCAGATAGTCGCTCCCGGTCGGGTCGAACTCGATCTCCGGGATCTCGTAGCGGTGGCCACCCCGGGTGATCCGGACGATCCGGTTGACCAGCCAGGTCCGGTTCATGTCCAGGTCCCAGCGGTCCTGGACCTCGTCGACGATGTGACCGTCGGCGACGCTGAGGGTGCCCTCCACACCGACCCGGGTCAGCCCGATCCGCTCCCGGACCTCGGCGATGAAGGCGACCTCGGCACTCGTCGACGGCTCGGTGACGTGGAACGGCACGTCACCGGCCGTCAGCACCCAGCCGCCGTAGAAGGAGTCCCGGACGGCCGGCACCACCAGCCCGACCAGCCCCGGCGGCTGCCCGGTGTCCGGCCCCGCCACCACCCGGCTGTGGCAGTACAGGCTCAGCCCGAACGACACCTCGGCCCCCACCCGCGCCCGGAAGTCCGCACTACCGACCTGGGCGGCGTCCACCAACACCCCGAACAGTTGCATGCCGCCATACTGCCCGGTCACCACCGATCCCATGCCGGTCCCCTATCGTGGCCGCCATGCGCTATCCGATCCGGCTCGCGGGCCTCACCCTGGGATGGCTGGCGGGCTCGGCCGGCGGGTTGCTGCTGACCCTCCTGTTCGTCCTGAGCACCCTGGCCCCGATGGAGAGCACCGAACCCCACTACCGCACGTACGAGACGCTGATGTGGGTCATGTTCGTGCTGGTCATCGCATTCTTCGTGCTCGCGCCGCTCGGGATCGCCGCACTCGCCCGCAAATGGGGCCGGCCCCGGACCGCCATCGTCTACGCGGTGCTGAGCGCGCTGGCCGCGGTGGCCACGATCCTCCAGGTGGTAACCGAGGAGTTCTGATGCGCGCCCCTCCTATCGTGGCGACCATGACGGATGGATCAGCTTCGAAGTCCCTGGTGGTCGCGGTGTTCGAACTCCTCGCGCTCACCGTCGGCTGGGTCATCGGTTCGGCGGGTGGGGTCTGGGTGACGATGATGGTCGCCTTCACCGGCTGGAAGAACCCGGACCGGCCCGGCTATCTCGAACCGCTGTCGTGGGTGCTGGGCGTGACGACGGTGGCGTTCTTCTACCTGTCGCCGCTGGGAATCGCCGCGGTGGCCCGGGAAGCCGGGCTACGCCGGACCGCTATCGCCTACCGGACGCTGACCGGTCTGCTGATCGTCGGCACGGTGGTGCAGTTGATGTTCTCCGCGTTCTGACCGTTCGGCCGGGGCCCGGAACTGCTGGTGCACGGAGGCGACGGCCCTGCCGAGAGCGGTGCGGAGCTTCTCCGGCGAGTAGGTGATCAGGACTCCTTTGGCGTTACGGAGGATGTCCAGCCGCAGGGCCGGCATCACCGGATGAACCGGCGGCTCCTCGCCGCCTTGCGGCCACTTCAGCGCGGTGAGGGGTAGCCGGAACGGGCCCGCGATCCCGCGGTGGCCGCGCTCGTCGAGGATCCGGGCGCATTCCTCCTCCACCACCCGGGCGGCTTCCCCCTCGGCCGACACGATCGCCGAGTTCAGCGTGTTCCAGGCGGCGTTGTGGGTGACCACCTCACCGCGGGCCACGCCGAGCAGACTCTTCGACCGGCGTTCCGCCTGGGTCACCTCCTTACGAGCCTCGTCGGCCACATCGGCGTACGGGTTGTGGGACAGCACCTTCACCGCGATGGTGGCGATACTGAGCAGGAGCAGGAGACCGACGAACACCGGCTGGTAGTCCGCGAGCCGGGCGAAGGAATCGGCCTGGGTGGCGCGGACGTAGGCGCCGGCGCCGAGGATGCCCAGGATCGCGAGGGTGAACAGGGACGGCCAGAACAGCCGGTCCCACGGCAGATCGTCCTCCCGCCGGGTCTGCTCGGTGGACCTCCAGTCCCAGAACAGCCGACGTAAGGCCAGGCCGGGGTTGTTCCGCTCGCGCCGGCGGGACCGGGTGGCCCGCTGCCGGTGCCGGAAGAGGTGCTCCGCCAGGCGATGCCCGGCGACGAAGAGCGACAGGGCCATCCCGATGCCGAGAAGGTACGCCAGCCAGTAGACCGGATCGGTCCGGTCGACCCCGAAGATCCGCTGGACGACGTTGGCCACGAACGCCGCATCGAAGAACGCGGCGATCAGCAGCACGATCCCGATCGACCACCGTGGCAGGACCCGCCGGCGCTGCCGCTCCGGGCCGTCACGGCGGTCCTGCTCGGCCACCGCCCGGTCCGCCTCGACCGCGTGGGCGATTCGATCGCGGCCCGCGTACTGGGTCACCTCGTCAATGGCCGCCTCCGCGGTGTAGAACCGTTCGACGACCTGGATCGCGGCCTCGTCGAGGTCGGCCTGGGCGGTGAGCAGAGCGGCGTTGCCACTGCTGAAGGCACGCAGGAGCGCCGCCGCCTCGACGTCCTCCCGGCGCGGCTCCCCCGCGGGAAGAATCGGCCCGGTCAACTGCAGAGTGGTCGCCGGGCAGGGCACCGGCTCCTGCCATCGGGACTGGGTACCGTTCGTCTCGTTCATCTCTGATGTCTCCCGTCACGCACGGCGAGCCACGATGTCGACTCGCCGTGCACATTCGGTTGCTTCGTCGGATGTCTCGCCCGGGTCGATGTCCCGGCGGCCGGCACAGCTCCGGGTGGCGCCGGCACCGACCGCGACGACGTTCGGAACACCGTTCTGCCGCAGCACCTCGGCTACCGCGGCAGCCCGCCAGCCGGACAGCTTCTGGTTGTAGGTGGCGTCGCCTCGAGGGTCGGCATAACCGATGACCTTCGCAGCGACCGTCTCGCCGGTTCTCAACAGCACCGCGAGATCGAGGAGCACCGGCATGGATGCCGGCAGGACCTCTGCGTGACCGGTCTCGAAGAGCGCAGCCGCGGGAAGACTCCTCGTCACCACTGAGGAACCGAACTCGACAGGCGGGTCCGCGTGTGCCGGGCCGGATCCGGCCGGAACACCCACCACGGCACCACCTGTCGTGCTGGTCCGTGTCTGACACATGCCCCCCTGCGCCTGGCAGAGGGTCTTCCACAGCAGTTCCAGCCAGTCGGCGTCGGCCGGTGACGGCAACGGCTGCCCGGCCGCCGGTCGGCCGAGCCCGACGAAGGTCGTGGTGATGCCCGCGAGCACCGCAGAGCCGATCTCCTTGACGTCCGGTGCGGCACAGGCCTTCCGGATCGCCGTGATCTCCTGACCACGGGCGAAACTCGACCGCACCAGGCTGGCGCACCCGGTGGTGACGAGGCCGTCGGTGGCGACGACCAGGTGCTTGGTTCCTTCTCCCTCGTTCAGCCAGTCGGCGGCATCCGCCATCGGCCCGAGAATGTCGGTCGCCGGGGCCACCGGGCTGGTCACCTGAGCGGTCCGGACCACATCCGCCAGGCAATCCCTCGCCTCCGCCTGCCGATCCACCTGGTTTTCCTCGTTGTCGTCGGGCTTCTGCCAGTCCGTGGAGTCGTTCTCCGAGATCCAGGAGAGATCTGCCCCGGTACCGCTGAAGGGAGCCACGACAACGGTGTCCCGGGCGTCGACCGCTCGGCCGATCACGTCTTCGAGCGCGGCTGCGTAGTCCGGTCCGCCACCGGCCGCCGGCCGAACCGAAGCGGTCACGTCGATCAGGATCGCCGTTCGCCCGCTCGTGTCACCGGGTGTCGTCATCCACTCGCACGGTTGGAGCGGAATCGGCGGATTGCAGCCGGTCAGCGAGGCCGCGCCGAGAACGATGACGCAGACCAGCACGGACATCCGGGCTGGTCCCGGTGTCACGGCGCACCTACCGTGTCGTCGTCGGACAGGCCCTGGCTGCGGCGGAAGGCGTGCAGGGCCGACTCGTACGACTCGGCGAACTCGAACAGACCCACCCGGGTGTGGCTCTTCGCCGCCCGGTCGAGGACGTCCGCGAGTTCCGCCCGGGCCCGGCGCCTGTCGTTCTCCAGGGCCGTCACCGACTCGGCGAACGGTTTGTCGGCCAGCCGGGCCGCGTACGGGAAGACCAGGTCACCCGCCTCGTGGCCGGCGAACCCGGCGAGGATGTCCCGCCACTGCCCGGCGAGAGTCTTCACGTTGTCCGCGTGCAGCAGCATGACCTCGTGCTTGGCGGCGATCTCGACGTAGTTCTTCGAGTACGGGAGCAGTGCCTCCACCACCCGCGGATCGGGCCGGACCTGCAGGCGGACCTTGCAGCGCAGTGACACGCCGTCGTCGTCGAAGCAGAACTCCGGGAACAGTGTGCCGGTCATCGCCTTCTCGGCGTCCAGCGCCTGATGCGGGGCGAAGTCCCGCCCGACCTGCCAGATCGAGCCCAGTACCGCCCGCCGGACCGCCTCGATGTGCCGTCCGGAACGTTCCCGCAGCTCCTCCTGACCGGCCGTGGCAGCGGTCCAGGTCGCGTCCACCTGCACCTGGAAGTCGTAGGCCTCGCCCATCGCCGGGACGGCGAGCGGTTCCCCGGCCCGGCCGGACTCCCGGAATGTCGTAGGGGCTGAGGCAGGTTCGACTGCCGTACCCGGTTTCGACGCCGGCCCGGACGGTTCTCCGGTCAGGCCTCGCCAGAGACGGGCCCAGAATCCCGGCTTGGAGCCGGTCGTGTCGTTTGTCGCCATCGGTGTTCAGCCCTTCTTCAGTCGATCGAGGAGGTCGGTCAGCAGCGGGTCGCCGGGCAGGCGCTTGCGCCAGATGTCCAGATGCCATCGCCCGCGTTTCCGCAGCGCCGGTGTGGCCAGGGCATTCATGACCAGGTCGGCGAGGGCTCCGCTGAGGTCGTCGTCGGCGGGGGCCACCCGGCAGCGCAGCTCCAGCCACTGGCGCAGTAACTCCCAGGCCGGGTACGCGGTGGCCGGGTCGTCGAGAGCGGCGGTCCACAGCCGGGCCAGGACACGTTCGTGGTCGGGTGTCCCGGTCGTGTCGGACAGCAGCCGCGGCCAGCCGGAACGGTCCGGGTCGAGGATGCAGGCGAGGTAGAGCAGCGCCCAGGTGGCGTGCACCGGCACGTCCAGAGACGGGTCGTCGAGCCAGGCGTCGAGATGGTCCAGGACGATCCCGGCGTCAGCCTGGTAGATGTTCGCGACAGCCCGGGACACGCTGCGGTAGCGAAGCTGGCGGCGGTCCGCGGCGATGGTGCGCAGGCTGGACATCGCGGGGCCGGGGATCTCCCGTCCGACAAGCGTGCCGTAGACCTTCGCCGCGGTGTCGTGCAGTTCCGGATCGCTGCTGCGCACCCAGTCGGCGACCCGTCTGCGGACCCGGTCGGCGAACTGCAACTCGCCGCCGACCTGTTCGACAGCCCAGGCCGCAGCCTGCCGTCGTCCGCCGTTGGTGTTCAGTGCCCACGGCCGGATCAGGTCGGCCATGACCTTCTCGAAGTCGTACACCGCCAGTTTTCCGGCGGCTTCCGCGGCCCGGCGCCGGACGGACGGCCGACCGCCGACGGCCAGCTTGTCGAGCCAGTACAGCAGCACCACCCGGGTGGTGTCGTAGTCGTTCCAGGCGACGTCGAGGAAGGCGTCGGATAGCGCCGGATGACGCAGCCGGGCCCGGCGTGGCGACACCCCCCGATCCGTCTCGTCGGTGAGACCACCGAGCATGTCCGGAAACAGCAGGTTGTCCAGCCCGTCGTCGAAGACCCGGCGGGCCGGGGACGAGTCCGGAGCCTCGACCAGCCGCAGCATGCCGAGCAGTTCCTCGGCCGCGGAGAGCACGTCGGCCAGTTCCAGGCCGTCCAGGACCGCGTAGGCGGTGCGCAGCGCCTGGCGGCGGGGCCCGCCGAAGGCGTCGGTGACGGCCACCGCGTCGTCGAGGGCCCGGCGGGCGACCGTCCGCCAGTCGGGTTCCAGGTCGGACACCACCTGCTCAGCCGTCTGGCCACGGGGCAGGCGGTCGACCAGGGCCGCGGCCAGCTTGACGACCTGGCCCGGCAGCCGATGGTGCCCGAGGTAGCCGACGACTGCGGGATCCTCCAGGGCCTTCTGTCGTTTCGGGGCCGGGAATCCGGCGGGTAGCTCGGTCGTCAGGTACCGCTTGAGTACCTCGGCGGGATTCGGGCACTCGTGGGTGAGGGTGTAGGGGCCGGCGTTGTCGTCGTACGAGGGACCCAGGAGCACCAGGTAGCCGTGTGCCTGATGGGCCATGGTCCGATAGGCATCCAGACTGGAGCCGGCGTTCAGCTCGGTCACGTCGTCGATCTCCAGCACCATTCCGGCACGGGCGGCGAGGACGTCGGACTGCCGCGCGACATCGTTCACCGACACGTCGGCCGGCATCACCAGACCGCCGACCGTGTCGATGAGGTTCTCCCTCCGCAAGTGGTCCAGCAGGATGGACGCGGCGGCCCGCCGGCCGGTACCGTCCGCCCCGCGGATGACGACCACCCGCCGTTTGTCGAGGGTGTCCAGAGCCGGCCCGAAGGTCGGACCCTTCACGTAGCGGCGGCCCAGCCGGTCGAGATCCTCGGGAAGCACCTGGTATCGGGTGAAGGTGATGCGTTCCCCGTTGCGCAGTTCCACCTGGACCGCCACCGCGTTCGGCCCGAAGGCTGTCGCGCCCCGGTTGGCGGTGACCCGGGCCCGGTAGGTGCTGCCGGTCGCCTCCTCGAACCGGCCGAGGCGCAGGTCGTCCGGCCCGGTGTCGTCGGTTCCGGGCCGGCCCAGCGGCGATTCGCCGCCGAGATTCGTGTACACCGAGGCCGGTGGTGGTGTCGCCGGCTCGTCGGTGACCGGAGTGCTCACCGGCTCGGGATCAGGATCGGCGACCGGCGTGGGCGCTGGGTCGGATTCGGCCTGATCGGTCTCCTCGACGGCCACCGCTTCGGGGTTCTCCGGCGGGTCGGTGCTCTCGGCACTCATGACTGAGGTCCTGACTGCGTCGCCGAGGCGCCAGGGCCGAAGGCGACCGCACCCCGGTTCTTCTCGATCTTGATATCGGTGAACGAGGTCTCAGCCCGCTGCTCCCGCGGCCGTGTTGCAGCGGCCGCGCCCGGTCCAGGCTGTGCGGGGCCGATCAGCCGGATCCACACCTCGGCGGTGTAGGTCTTGGTCTCGGCGACGACCTTGCGGTAGTCGGTCGCCAGCAGGGCCGGGTCGCCCTCGGCCACCACCCGGCGGTAGATCTCGTCGGGCAGCACGAGTCCGACGACCGTTGCCGGCGCTGCCGTCATGGCCTGCCGCAGCGGTTCGTTGTCCCGGATCCGGGCGGCCTCCGTCACCGCGAAACCACCGCTCGGGAGGCCTTCGCTCATGCCGACCTCACCGCGGGTGACGGCCATCCGGATCCGCAGCCGGTTCTCCTGGTCGCGGCCGTAGTTGAAGCGGAGGATCTCCCGGCTGACGGCCGGCGGGAAGTCCTCCAGGATCTGCCCGGTCGGCACTCCGGCGGGAACCGTGATCGTCATGCCGTCCCCGTCCGGCCGGACCGACCAGCGGCCCTCCGTGTCGCAGGCGGTGACCACCTTGCGGACCGCGGCGGTGAGCCCTTCCACAAGGTTGCTCTGTCCCCAGCCACCGTGCGCCGACGAGCCCACTATGTCGATCGAAATTAAGGAGTAAACGCTCTGGTGCACCATTGCGGACGCCCTCTCGGCATCAGAAGGTCAGAGGAGTCAGGATGATCACCGAGCAGGCGAGGAACGCCAGCCCGGCCCGGACGAACCGGTATTTGGTGATGACGATGCGACTGGTCCAGTGCAGTTCGCTGGCAACGCTCGCCAGGGAACGATCGGTGGCGTGTTTGAGCGACTCCGCGAGCTGATCCCGGTCGGTTGTCGCGATGTGGCCGAAGTAGGCGAGCAGACTGACGTCCCGGTCACCGGAGAGCCGCGGGTAGACGGCCGCGATGAGGCTCACGGTGCCGAGAACCCACAGCAGGCTGCCACCCGACCAGCACCAGGCCTGAACGGTGCCCAGTCGCCCGGGCGAGTAGCCGCCGCCGAGGATCAGTCCGAGGACCGCGGCCGCCGCCGTGCCGGCCACTGCCAGCCCCTGAACCGCCTTGCGGTCCGCTCGATCGATCTCTTCCCGATTGTGGTGCAGAAGCCGCTCGGCCAGCTGTTGCTCATCCATGACTCAACGTTCCGCCGAAACGGATCCGGGTTCGACGGCATCGGACACAGTCGCTACGCGTCATCTGACACAGAGTCGACAAGCGACCGGAGAACCTCGACGTTGACCAGCACGATGCGCTGCCGGCTGGTCCGGACCAGCCCACGTTCCCGAAGTTTGCGCAGGGTACGGGCCACCGCCTCCCGGGAGGTCGCCGCGGCTTTGGCCATCTCCTGCTGGGTCAGCGGAAGATCGATCAGCACTCCGCCGTCCGACTCGGTGCCGTGTTGATCGGCCAGTCCGAGCAGCAGGCCGACGGTCCGTCCCGAGCTCGGGACGGACACGTACCGCAGGCGCTCGGCATCCGATTCCCGGAGTCGGGCGGCGACGTGACTCAGCATGGCGAAAGCGACTGCCGGAGAATCCTTCAAATAGTCGATGAACCTCTGGTCCGGAATGATGTGTGCCCGAACGGGAACGAGCGCCGCCACGGTGGCCGATCGCGACTTCCCGTCCAGTGCGGCGAGTTCCCCGAGTATGTCGTTCGGTCCCCGGAGGGCGAGGAGCATCTCGTCGCCACGCCGGGACTCGGCGGAGACCTTCACCCAGCCCTCGGTGATGAGGATGAGATACCGGCTCGGATCGCCCTGATGCATCAGGACCGCCCGGCCGGGGAATCTGCGCTCACGCCCCAGGGCGCGCAGCGCCTCGACCTCCGCACGTTTCAGAAGATCCAGAAAAGGCCTCATTCAGCCACCCCTCGTCGAGTCGGCCGTTGGCGGTAAGACTAGGAGGGGAACACCGCGGTACATATCGACGGAGCCGCCGCATCGGCGGAGCCGAAGAGCTGACCGGGACATCCGAACAGGTATGGGATTCCGGCAAGCCGAAAGGCGTTTAAGGTCGTTGACATGCGTTACCGATCAGCGGCCGGGCAGTGGGTGCTGTTCGCCACCGTGCTGGGGTCCAGCCTCGCCTTCATCGACTCCACAGTGGTCAACATCGCCCTGCCCACGATCGGGCGTGACCTGCAAGCCGACGCCGCCGGGCTGCAGTGGACCGTCAACGGGTACGCCCTCAGCCTCGCCTCCCTGGTGCTGCTCGGCGGTTCACTCGGAGACCGGTTCGGGCGGCGCCGAGTGTTCCTCACCGGGGTCGCCTGGTTCGCCGTCGCCTCGCTGATCTGCGGGCTCGCGCCGAACATCGAACTGCTGATCGCCGCCCGCATCCTGCAGGGTGTCGGCGGAGCCCTGCTGACCCCGGGCGCGCTCGCCATCCTGGAGGCGTCGTTCCACCCGGACGACCGGGCCCGGGCCATCGGCGCCTGGTCCGGGCTGGCCGGCATCGGCGGGGCGCTCGGCCCGTTCCTCGGCGGCTGGCTCGTCGAGGTCGGCGACTGGCGGTGGATCTTCCTGATCAACGTGCCGCTGGCCGCGCTGGTGCTGTGGGTGGCCGCCCGGCACGTCCCCGAGTCCCGTGATCCGGCGGCCAGCCGGTCGTTCGACGGGGCCGGGCTGGTCTGTGGTGCTGCCGGTCTCGGCGGCCTGACCTACGGTTTCACCGCCTGGCCCGCCGAGGGCCCCGGCGACCCGGTGGTTCTCGTCTCGCTCGCTGTCGGGGTGCTCGGCCTGCTCGCGTTCCTGGCGGTCGAACGCCGTTCCGCGCATCCGATGCTGCCGCTGGAGATCTTCCGGTTCCGGGCGTTCAGCGGCGCCAACGCGGTCACCTTTCTGGTGTACGCCGCCAACGGTGGAGTCTTCTTCCTGGTGGTGCTGAACCTGCAGGTGGTAGCCGGGTTCGCCCCGCTGGCCGCGGGCCTGGCCCTGCTGCCGATCACGATCCTGATGCTGCTGCTGTCGGCCCGGTCCGGCGGTCTCGCGCAGCGCATCGGGCCCCGCCTGCCGATGACTCTCGGGCCGCTGGTCTGCGCGGGCGCCCTGAGCTGGCTGTCCACCATCGGTACCGGCTCCTCGTACGCTGCGGATGTCCTTCCTCCGGTGATCCTCTTCGGTCTCGGGCTGTCGCTGCTCGTCGCCCCGCTGACCGCCACCGCCCTGGGTTCCCTCGACGACGCCCACGCCGGGATCGCCTCGGGGGTCAACAACGCGGTCGCCCGGGCCGCCGGCCTGCTGTCAGTGGCGGTCCTTCCGCTCGCCGCCGGTCTGGGCGGCGGCAGTCTGACGGACGCCGGCTCCCTGGCCCCGGTCTATCGGACGGCGATGCTGATCTGCGCCGGTCTGATGACCGCCGGGGCCGTCCTGGCCTGGTTCCTGATCCCCACCCGGCTCACCAAACCCACCCCGGCCGACACCTTCTGCGACCCGTGCGCTCCGCCGCTGCTGGGTGCCACCCTCGAAGACGGCGGCGAACAACCAGGCCGCCAGCAGGCATGACGGCACCCCGAGAGCGACAGTCGCCCAGAATCCGCTGGTCATGGTGTGGGTCAGGGCGATGATCGGCATGTGGATCAGGTAGAGGCTGTAGGAGAAACCACCCAGCATCGGTAACGGGCCGTCGTTCAGCAGCGGGCCGCGACGTCGCGATGCCACGGCGATCAGGAACATCGCGATCGCGGGGCCGGCGGCCAGGTCCAGCCAGAAGTAGTGGGTCACGGTCCAGGCCGGGCCCTGGATCACGATCAGCATCAGCACCGGGGTGGCGGCGAGCGCGGACCGGCGGAACCACGGACGGCGGCGGGTCCGGTCGACCCCGGCGGCCAGCATGCCCAGAGTGAACAGTGGAGCCAGTTCCACGGTGTACCGCCCGGTCTCCGGAGCGCCCACGACCATGATCGGCACGGTGACCACGGCCAGGGTCACCACCGCGCCGGCCTTGCGGCGCAGCAGTAACAGCAGCGGAAAGGCCAGGTAGAGGCCGGCTTCCACGGCGATCGACCAGAACGCGCCGTTGGGTGCAGGCGCGGCGACGACGTCCTGGAGCAGCAGGCCGTAGATCAGCAGGGATCCCGGTGTCGGTGGCTCGCTGAGCGGCAGGGCCGGGACGGCGGCCGCGATCAGGGCGCTGGCGGCCAAGGCCGCCCAGTAGGCGGGCAGGATCCGCCGGGCCCGGCGCCGCAGGTAGCGGGTCAGGCCGCCGAGCCGCCAGCCGTTCCGGGCCGGGGCGATGCCGAGGGAGAAGCCGGACAGGACGATGAACGCGACGACCGCGAACCGGCCGTGCAGCAGCCAGCCGAGCCAGGCCGGGCCGGTGTTGTCCGGGTAGCCGGGGAAGGCGAGCATCCAACAGTGATGAACCACCACATATAGGGCGAGCAGGCCACGGATTCCGGCCAGGCCGGGAACGACTGTCACGTCGGTGTGCTCCTGAGGGTGCGCAGGACCGGCCCCTGGACCGGCCAGGGGCGAACGAGGACCTGCTGGGGTTACGGGAGGCGGATCTGCTGCCAGGTCAGGCCGTTTTCCGAGCGGTACGCGGCGGTCTCCGACGCCACGACGTACGGCGCCGTCGTTCCGGGCTCGCTGACCCGCACTGTGTACGCGGGGTTGCCGGGAAAGCCGCGAAGGGTCACCGGCGTGTACCGGCCGGTGCCCCGGCCGGCGACGAAACCAGTGGACCGGGGAACGACGTGGGTGCCGTCAGCGGCGACGAAACCGGACGCGATGGCGCCCTGGATCGTGTCGCCGGCCTGCCAGGTCACCCCGCCGTCGGTGGTGCGGTGCACGTCGATCACGCCGGCCGAGCGGACGGTCACCAGGTACGCCTCTCCACCGGAACCGGCGGCCAGCTTCGGCACGTACCGGGTGGCCCGCGCAAAGTCGTCGCCGGGCCGGGGTGCGTCCGGCACCGCGTCGGTGAAAACGTGGGTGTACCAGGTACGGCCACGGTCGGAGCTCGTCGCCACCACGGGCACTCCGGTGTCCGGGTCGACACCGGCCAGCCACAGCCGCCCATCGAGCGGCACCGTGTTCTGCCAGTTGAACCAGGTCTCCAAGGTGATGCCGGTCGGCTGGCCGGCGAGGGGCGCGAACCGGCCGGTGTCCGGGGCGATCACGCCGACCGTGCAGGTGCCGACCTCCAGAAAGCCGCAGTCGACCGGCTGTACACCGTCGGGGACGCTCTCCACCGGCGTGGTGTCCGTCTCCACCGGAGCCCAGTTCCGGCCGCTGTCCCGGGTGGTCCAGAACGTCTGGTCCCCGGCGGTGCCCGCATTGTTCTCCCGCCACACCACCAGCCTGGTGGACAGCGCGGTCAGGGTCCCCTCCCGGGACGGGTCGCCGCCCTCCGGCATCGGTGGCAGGTCCCGGGACTCCCAGCTGGCGCCGCCGTCCGACGACACGTGCAGCTCGGCCGCGCTGTCCGGGCGCGGTTCCTGGAGTGCGTACAGATCGTTCCCGGCGCTGGTCAGCCAGATCAGCCGGGGGTAGCCGGGTTTCGGGTCGACGGTCGCCACCTGGTCGGGGGCGGCCGGGCCACCGTTGACGGCGAAGCCGAAGCCGGCGGCGACAAGAACTGCGATGACCACCCCGGCGGTACGGCGGCGGCGTTTCCGGACGGCGGCCCGGTCGCGTACCGAATCGAAATCGGGCTGGCGCACCGCCTCGCCGACCTCGGCCCGCAGCCTGTCGAACTGGCTCTCAAGCATGGCGGACCTCCTCGGTCAGCACGACCGGCTCGTCGTCGGACAGGTACCGGGCGAGGGCCGCCCGCCCCCGGGCCAGCCGGGCCTTGACCGTGCCGACCGGCAGGTCGAGGGTGGCGGCGACCTCGGCCACCGGCAGGTCCGCGAGGTGGTGCAGGACGACCACCTCACGGGTCGGCGGAGCCAGCCGGCGCAGCGCGGCGAGCAGTGCCACCCGGTCTCCGGAGACGCCGGGTACCGCGGACGGGGTGATCTCGACCCGCCCGGACCGGACCAGGCGGTCGAACAGCCACCGCCGCCGGTAGCGGGTCCGGGCCACGTTGAGGGCGGCCACCCGCAGCCAGCGTTCGGCGTCGTCGGCGCGCAGGAACGAGACCGGCGACCCGAGCACCCGGGCGAACGCCTCGTGCACCGCGTCCTCGGCCTCGGCCAGGTTCCCGACCAGCCCGGCGATCTGCGTCACGAGCCGCTGGTAGTAGGCCTCGTACGCCTGCCGCACCGAATCATCGGCACCCAAATCGCCCTCCCCGCGTCGACGTCTGTCAGAGGAAGGACCAACAGCTCGACCGCCGGGTTGCGTCATCCACCGATGTTTTCTACCGCCGTAGTGTCAGCGACTGGAACCGGTGCCCGCCACCGGCGTCGACCGGGTGGAAGTCCTCGATGCCGAAACCAGCGGTGGTGGCGAATTCGAGGAGCTGTTCGTCGGAACGCCAGGAGAAGAACCGTGGCGGATCGTGCTGGTCGCCTTCGATCGGGCCCTCACCGGTCTCGCCGCTGCCGTACACGCCGACGAAGAGGAGTCCGCCGGGGCGCAGCAGTGCCCGGACGGCGGCGAGAACCGCGGGCAGATCCCGGTTGGGGACGTGCAGGAGGCAGTTCATCGCGTACACCGCATCGAATGATCCGGCCGGGAAGTCCAGATGCAGGAAGTCCATCACGTGCGCGTCGAGGCCCTTGGCCCGGCAGTGCGCGACCATCGCCGGGGACAGGTCGGCCGCGACGACGGCGAGACCCTCCTCCTGGAAGTAGGCGCTGTCCTGCCCGGTGCCCGCGCCGATCTCCAGCAGCCGGGCGCCGTCGTCGAGGCGGTCCCGGAACGTCTGCCGTTCGGCCAGTTTCCACGGGTCCTTGCCGGTCCCGTCACGCCAGGAGGCGCGGGCGTCGTACGCCTGGCGCAGCGGTTGAAGGACGTCGTCGTATCGAGGGGTGTTCACGGGGATGATTATCAGGCGCGGGTGAGGTCCGCTGCCGGTGCCATCACGATGCGGGGCTTCTTCGCCGGGTCCAGCCATTTCAGCAGACGGACCAGGTTGGTACGGCTCACCGACACGCATCCGGCGGTGGAACCCTTGCCGCTGGCGTGTAGGAAGATCGCCGAGCCGAGGCGGGTGTTCGCCGGTTCACTCGCGACGTTCTGGCCACGATTGGCATTCCAGGTGACCCCGCTCGGGCGGTTGAAGTTGATCACCGCGGCGTGGGCGTACTGGGTGGGGTAGCTCGCGAGCCGCTCCGCCTGCGAGATGCGCCAGGTGCGTTTGGCCGACGCGTACGGCTGAAAGAGGTTGTAGGTTTTCGCGTCCCGGTTGTCGCCCACCCAGTAGTCGTTCTTGTCGACCTTCCGGTACGGCAGGCGTGTCCCCGGGTCGGCGCGGACCCCGAACGCCTGGGTGATCCGGTAGGTGCCGGCCGGGGTCTGCCCGGTGTCCTGTACACGCCGCGCACCCCACGCCCAGCCGCCGTATCCGCTGCGCGCCTTCATCGCCGCGAACCTCAACCGCCACTTGCCGTCGGAGCCGCGCTGGTAGGTGCGCAGCGTGGCATACGTCGACTTCCAGCCGTTCCCGCTGACCACGATCAGCTGCCGGGCGTCACCGACGTGCGCGAGCGTGTCCGGAACCGCCGCCGAAGCGGGCGCCCCCGGCAACAGGACGGCAGCCAGCACGATCCCCAGAACCGCCGCAAGCCTTCGCACAGAACATCACCCTCACCGAGCGCGGAGCGGATCCCCGTCGGGTGAACGGTCTACCCGCCCGCGCCCGGTGTGAATCCGGTTCAGTCCCCGGCGAAGGCCGCGTGCCGGGCATCGGCCCGGATGCGGTCCAGATCGGCGGCGGCCAAGCCGGCCTGAACCGCGGCGCCGGTGTATTCGCCGGACAGGGTGATCGCGGACGTGCGCGGATCGTCGGTGCACAGCGCGACCGGGACGCCCGCGGCCAGCAGGCGGCGGACCGGGTGGTCGGCGTACCCCGGGACGGCGCTGGTGTGCACGTTGCTGGTCAGGCACACCTCGAGGGTGATCCGGTGCGCGGCCAGATGCTCCAGCAGGGCCGGGTCCTCCACCGAGCGGACACCGTGCCCGATCCGCTCCGCGCCCAGGTGCCGGACGGCGTCCCACACGCTGGCCGGGCCGGCCGCCTCACCGGCATGCACCGTGACGTGCAGGCCGGCGTCCCGGGCCCGGGCGAACGGCCCCGCGAACTCGGCGGCCGGCACACCCGCCTCGTTACCGGCGATGTCGATGCCGCAGAACACGTCACGCCGGGACAGCAGCGAGGCCGTCTGGTCGTACCCCAATGAGGGTCCCAGGTCCCTCAGCAGGATGCCGATCAGGGCGACACGCAGTCCGGTCTCCCGCGCGGCCGAGGCGGCACCGTCGGCGACCGCGTCGATCACCGCCTCCGGGGCGAGACCGGTCTCCTGCCTGATGAACCAGGGGCTGAACCGGATCTCCAGGTAGTCCAGGCCGTCGGCGGCGGCGTCCTGCACACATTCCCGGGCGGCGCGCACCCAGTCGTCCAGGCGTGCGAACGCGGACGGGGCGGCGTCTACCTTGGCGAGGAACGGCAGCAGACCACCGAGCGGCCCATGGGCCACCAGCAGGTCAGTGGGGTCAGCGGCGGAGGCGAGCGGGTGGCCGTCGCGGTGGGCGAGTTCGAGAGTGGTCGCCACCCGCAGTGAACCTTCGAGATGGCGATGCAGGTCGATGAGCATGATTCTTCTCCGGTACAGATCGTCGGTGGTCGGGGACACCGGCGAACTACTGGTAGAAGTCCTTGCGGAACGAGTGGTCACCGAAGACGGCGAACACCCGGCTCATCATGATCACAGGCGCACCTTAACAGTGTGGCCGCCCCACGCCTCCGGCACGACCGGCGCCAGGCGCACCGGCGACGGCCCGCTGCATCAGCTCCCCGGCATCCGTCCGGCCGTTCTCGGTCATCTCCCCGGGCCGCCTACCATGACCACGATGAGCAATCCCGGATTCACCCGCGCCGACAAAGCCCTCGAACGGCTCTTCGACTACCCGGTCGACCTCGACGTCGCCGTCCGACAACTCGGCCGCAGCAGCGGCGTCTACGCATGGTGGGCCGGCCCGTCGGTCCTGCCCGGCCTGCACGGCCCGGTCAACGACATGGTCCCGGACCTGCGGATGCTGTACCTCGGACGGGCGACCACGCTGCGCGGCCGGATCGTCCGCAACCACCTGCGCCGGTCCGGCATGTCCACGCTGCGCCGTACGCTGGCCGGCCTGATGCTGGCCGACGGCTATCGCACGATGTGGGCCGACCGGGTCGTCCTGGTCCCCGAGGACGAGGAGCGGCTGACCCGCTGGATGCACGCCAACCTGTACCTGACCTGGGCCGAGGACCCCGAACCCAACTCCATCGAAGCCACTCTGGTCGCCAAGCTCCACCCGCCGCTGAACGTGAGCGGTGTCCACCCCGACGACCTCCAACAGCCGGTCCTGGACGCCAAGGTCGCCTACGACACCTCAGCCGTCGACCCGTCCGCCCCCTGAACCGGGAGACCCCACGAGGTGATGGTCACCGGGCCGACCGTCGTGACGGCCCGGCGCAGGGTGTGCGCCGGGTACACCAGCGCGGCGTCGGCACGCCGAGGCGCTGGGCGTAGGTGAAGAGCTGATAAACCTGCTCCGGACAACCCGGCACGAACGGGCAGCGTGCGGTGCCCGTCCAGGATCAGCCGGGCCGAACCGTTCCCGGACGGCGGCGATCCGAGGAACATATCGGTTGCGGGAGCACCGACCGAGCGGCGATCCTGCCGACCGTGACAACGAACCTCCCCACCGTGTTGACCGTCCGGCCGCTCACCGTTGCGGACGCGCGGGTCATCGCCGGGTGGCGTTACGACGGGCCGTGGAAGGTCTACGATCCGCGGCCCGGGGACGCCCCGATGAGCGACAACCCCGACTATCTCGCGGTCGCGGGGGCCGAGGGCGGGCCGCTGGTCGGGTTCTGCTGCTCGGGCGTGGAGGCGCGGGTGCGGGGCCTGGCCGCCGAGGAGGGGACGCTCGACGTCGGGGTGGGGATGGACCCGTCGATGGTCGGGCAGGGTCACGGGCTGCGGTTCGTCACGGCGATCATCGAGCACTATCGTGGTACGACCGGCGCACGGCGGCTGCGGGCGGTGGTGCAGTCGTGGAACGAACGTAGTCTCCGGCTGACGCGCGCCGCCGGTTTCGTCCCGGTCGGCGAGCATGTGGCCGGCGATGTCACCTTCACGGTCGTCGTCAGCGGATGAGCCGGTCGGCGAAGGCCGTGGTCGCCTGATCCGGGTCGACGCCGGCGTCGATCGACGTGGTCACCATGTCGAGCAGCAGCCCGTCGATCGCGTAGTGCAGCAGGGCGATCTCGAACGCCCCGCCCGGTAACCCGGTGCCGGTGTGGAACTCCACGTCGGACCGGTAGCCCTGCCGGAGGATGCCGCCCAGGGACGCGGCCAGGCCGGGGCGGCGGGTGGCTTCCAGGCGCAGTTCGATCAGTGCCCGGGTCAGGAAGGGTTCCCTGGTGGTGCGCTCGACGATGTAGCGCAGGTAGCCGGCCATGTCGGGTGCGGTGAAGTCCGGGTCCGGGGCGAACCGTTCGAAGATCCGTTCGCCGAGGGCTGCGAACAGGTCGTCGCGGGTGCGGAAGTAGTTGGAGGCGGTGCCGGTGGGCACCCCGGCCTCGGTGTCGACGGCCCGGTGGGTGAGCCCGCGGGCCCCGGTGGCGGCGAGCACCAGCAGTCCGGCGTCGGCGAGTTCGGTACGGCGTTGCGGATTCTTGACCACGCCGCTAGCTTAACCACTACGGGTGTAGTTAATGAAGGGGGTATATCGTGCGGAAGCTTGTGTATTTTGTGGCGAGCAGTCTGGACGGGTTCATCGCGGGACCGGACGGCGGCTGGGACTTCCTCCAGTCCGGTGCGGACGTCATCGGCTACATGCAGGACAACTACCCGGAGACACTGCCGAGCCATGTGCGCGGGCCGGACGCCCCACCGAACCGGGTGTTCGACACCGTTCTGATGGGACGCAACACCTATGAACCGGCCCTGAAGGCGGGCATCTCCCACCCGTACGCCCATCTTGAGGAGATCGTCTTCTCCCGGACACTGAGGCTGGAGCAGGGTGATCCGGTGACCGTGGTGCGGGATCTCAAGCAGCAGCCGGGCCTGGACATCTGGCTGGCCGGCGGCGGCGACCTGGCCGGCCGGCTGCTGCCTGAGATCGACGAACTCGTGCTCAAACTCAACCCGGTCGTCATCGGCACGGGTGTTCCGCTGGCGGCGGCCGGGTTCGCGCCGCACCACTTCACGCTGGTCGACACGACGCCGCTGCCGAGTGGTGTGGTGGTGCTGCGGTTCAGGCGGTGAGGCCGAGGTTGTCGCGCAACGTGGTGCCGGAGTATTCGGTGCGCAATGAGCCACGCTCCTGCAACAACGGGACCACCTTGTCGACGAACTCGTCGATGCCTGTCGGGGTCAGGTGGGAGCCGACGATGAAGCCGTCCGAGCCGTCGTTCTGCACGAACGCGTCGAGACGGCCGGCGACCTGGGCGGGGGTCCCGATGAACTCGGTGCGGCTGAAGACGTGGATCGCCAGGTCACGCAGTGAGTACTTGTGGGCTTCAGCCAGGGCCCGCCATTCGGCGACGGTGGCGTGCGGGTCGGGGTGGATGCGGGCCCGGCCCTGGATGAACAGCGGCGCGTCCGGGGTGGGGTCGACGTCGGGCAGCGGGCCGTCGGGGTCGTAACCGGACAGGTCCCGGTTACAGACCGTCGCCAGGAGGATCTGCGCGCCCCGGCCGGTGATCTGCGCGCGGCTGATCTCCCGGTGTTTCTCGATCGCCTCCTCTTCGGTGTCACCGAGCACGAACGACGCCCCGGGCAGGATCTTGGTGACACTGCCGTGGGCTGCCGAGCGCTGCTGGATGTCGCGCGGCTTGGTCATCGCGAGGTCCCCTGGTAGCGGCTGGCCGGGCGGTCGAGTCCGAGGTGCCCGCGCAGGGTCGAGGCCTCGTAGGCGGTGCGGAACAGGCCACGGCGCTGCAGCTCGGGCACGAGCTGGTCGACGATCGCGGTCAGGTCCACCGGCAGCACCGCGGGACGCAGCCGGACCCCGTCATACCCGGCCCGGTGCAGTTCCTCGATCTGGTCGGCCAGGTCGGACGTGACCGCACGCGCGTCGGAGACGAACTCCGCGCCGTCCAGTTCGTCTAGGCGCTGCTTGTCGGAGCCGAGGAAGACGACCAGGTCAGCGAAGACCTTGGGGCCCTCGACCTCGATCAGCTCCGAGCCGGTGGGGGTGACGAAGACGACGTCGGCCTGTCGCTGCGCGAGCTGGTAGGGGATCTCCGAGTGCCCGAGAACGGTCACGACCGGCTGCCCCTGCGGGGGGCGTGGGGTGATCGGCGGGCCGCGTACCGAGAAATGCCGTCCCTCGAAGTCGACGCGATGAAGGAGAGCGCGGTCGATGAAGCGGCCGGTGGTGGTGTCGCGGATCTCGGCGCCGTCCTCCCAGCTGTCCCAGAGCCGGCGGACCACCTCGATGTAGTCGGCGGCCTCGTCGAAGCGCTCGGCGACGGCCTGCTGGATCACCGGGTCGGCCAGGTTCTCCCGGGCGGGCGGACGGGTCGCGCCAGGCGGCCGGATGCCACCCCGCGCCGTCGAGCGCTACGGCGAGATGAAGGCGATTCACCCATCAAAACTATGGGAATTAGAGAAAAATGCAACCGCGGTGTGACCACCGTGACCACCATGACCATGGCCGGTAAACCTACTTGGAAGATAGGGTTGGACAGCCACCACAAGATCAACATCGGGGTCGTCATGACAACCACCACAGAGGCGCACACGCGCTGGCAGCAGGCCCGGCAGCGGGCTGTGACCGCCCCCACCGGCAACCTGGCCCTGATCGAGACGCGCTGGGGCTCCACCGACGTCGAGGCCGCCCTGATCGGGCAGCCGGACACCGTCACCGCCACCCACCTGACCCGTCGTGACCCGCGCACCGGTGCGCCCGAGCACGGCGTGCGCCTGTGGGATGCCGCCTCACCGGCGATCCGCTCCTTCGAGAAGATCGACACCTACGCGTACGACCCGAATTGGGTCTTCGAAGGTCGTTATGTCGACGTGCCGGGCGAGCGCCGGGTGCCGTTCCAGCACGCCCAGGACACCGGGTTCACCCGCGACCTGCCGGTTCCGGGTGATCTGCACGTCACGATCGCCGGACAGGACTACGTGCTGAACGCGTTCGACGACGACGGCACGCTGCTGCTCGTCTTCGGCGACCCCACCAACGGCAAGGTCACCTACGGCGCGGGGCGGTTCCTGATCGTCGAGCGCAAGCCGTTCACCGACACCGCGGTACTCGACTTCAACCGGGCGTTCGTGCCGCCGTGCGGCTTCTCGGAGCATTACAACTGCCCGATGCCGCCGCCGCAGAACCGCCTCGCCGTGCCCGTGGAGGCCGGCGAAAAGCTTCCCGTCTTCAGCAACTAAAGGGACATCTCATGAAAAAGGCCATAGCGGCGCTAGCCCTGGTGGGCATGCTCGCGGCTTGCTCCTCTTCCACCGGCGATGAAAAAGCCGCGGAGAACCCGATCATCAACATCGGCTCCGTCTACGAGCCGCAGAACCTGGACAACACCGCCGGCGGCGGTCAGGGCGTCACCGAGGCCCTCAGCGGCAACGTGTACGAAGGCCTGTTCCAGCTCACCGACGACGGCAAGGTCGAGCCGCTGCTCGCCAAGGACGAGAAGGTCAGCGACGACGGCCTGACCTACACGTTCACCCTGCAGCCGAACGTCAAGTTCCACTCCGGCAAGGCCCTGACCTCGGCCGACGTGAAGGCGAGTGTCGAGCGGGTGACCGCGGAGAACTCGAAGTCGGCCCGGAAGAGCAACCTCGCGGTGATCAAGTCGATCGCCACGCCGGACGACGGCACGATCGTGTTCACGCTGTCCAGCCGGTCGATCTCGTTCGTCTACAACCTCAGCTACATCGCGATCGCGAACACCGCCGCGGGCGAGCTGACCACCACCGCCGACGGCACCGGGCCGTACCAGCTCGGCGAGTGGAAGCGCGGCTCGACGCTGTCGCTGACGAAGTTCGACGGCTACTGGGGCACCCCGGCCAAGAACGCCGGTGTCGTCTTCCACTACTTCACCGACGCCACCGCGCTGAACAACGCGCTGCTCACCGGTGCCGTGGACGTGGTGACCAGCGAGCAGAGCCCGGACGCCCTGGCCCAGTTCAAGGACAACGCCGACTTCACGGTCAACGACGGCAAGTCGACGACCAAGCTGCTGCTGGCGTTCAACGATCACGTCGCGCCGTTCAACAACGTGAAGGTGCGCCAGGCGGTCAGCCAGGCGATCGACGACCAGAAGCTGCTCACCTCGGTCTGGGGCGAGTACGGCACCCTGATCGGCTCAATGGTCCCGCCGACCGACCCGTGGTACGAGGACCTGACGTCGGTCAACGCGTACAACGTGGAGAACGCCAAGAAGCTGCTCGCCGACGCCGGTCTTGCAAGCGGCTTCACCTTCAGCCTGGACACCCCGAGTTACGACCCGCACCCGACGGCCGCCACCTTCATCAAGAGTGAGCTGGCCAAGGTCGGCATCACGGTGAACATCAACACGATCACCGCCGACGAGTGGTACACCAAGGTCTACCAGAAGCGGGACTTCGCGGCGACGCTGCAGGAGCACGTCAACGACCGGGACGTGGTCTGGTACGGCAACCCCGACTTCTACTGGGGTTACGACAACAAGCAGGTCACCGACCTGGTGACCAAGGCCGAGCAGGCCGCGACCGCGGACGAGCAGACCACTCTCCTCAAGCAGGCCAACAAGATCATCGCGGAGGAGGCGGCCAGTGACTGGCTCTACCTCTACCCGCAGATCGTGGTGGCCTCGTCGAAGCTGAGCGGCTACCCGGTCAACGGTCTGAACGCGCAGTTCTACGCGTACGAAATCGTCAAGAACTGATGATCCGCTACCTGCTGCGCCGGACCGCGATCCTGCTCGGGTCGCTGTTCGGCGCGGCGGTGGCGTTGTTCGTGCTGCTCCGGCTCCTGCCCGGGGACCCGGCCAACGCGCTGCTCCCGGTCGGTGCGACCGCCGAGCAGATCGAGGCCGCCCGGCGGGAGCTGGGCACGGACGCGCCACTGCCGGCCCAGTTCCTCACCTGGCTGCACGACCTGGTCACCCTCGACCTGGGGAGATCCCTGGTCAGCAGCCTCGGCGTCGGTGACGAGATCACCGGCCGGCTGCCGGTGACGATCCCGCTCACCCTCGCCGCGTTCCTCCTGGCCGTGCTGATCGCGGTACCGGTCGGGGTGCTTGCCGCGGCCCGCGCCGACCGCTGGTACGGGCCGGTCATCAACGCGATCGCCCAGCTCGGCATCGCCGTCCCCGCGTTCTGGGTCGGCCTGCTGCTGATCACCGTCTTCGCCCTGAACCTGCGGCTGCTGCCGGCCGGTGGTTTCCCGCCGGACGGCTGGGCCGACCCGGCCGCCGCCACCGAGGCCCTGATCCTGCCGGTGATCACCATCGCGGTGGTGATGTCGGCATCGCTGATCCGCTACGTGCGCGCGGCCACCCTCGACGTGCTGAACGCCGACTTCCTGCGGACCGCCCGCGCGCTCGGCGCCGGACCGGTCGAGGCGTTCCTGCGGCACGGACTGCGCAATGCCGCCGTACCGGTGATCGCGGTCCTGGCCATGGAACTCGCCACCACCTTCCTCGGGGCCGTCGTCGTGGAGAGCGTCTTCGCCCTGCCCGGACTCGGCGGCATGCTGACCCGCGGCATCAGCCAGCACGACTACCCGGTCATCCAGGGCGTCATGCTGGTCAGCACCGCCACCGTGCTGCTCGTCGGCTTCCTCGGTGACCTGGCCCAGCGCCTGGTCGACCCGCGCCTGCTGCACCGGGCCGCCACATGAGCGAGCTTGCGAGCGAATCATCCAGCACAGGTCAAAACTCATGCGGGCGCCGGAGCGAAGCGGAGGGGTCAGCATGAGCCGCCGGTCCCTGCACCTGACCGCCGGACTGAC
>DATMVU010000421.1:0-4823 GCA_035562875.1 Actinoplanes sp.
CGCAAGCGGAAGCGCAAGCGGAAGCGCAAGCGGAAGCGCAAGCGGGAGCGCAAGCGGGAGCGCAAGCGGGAGCGCAAGCGCCAACGGCAGCGCGAACCCGAACGGAAGCGGGAGCGCGAACGGAAACTGAAACGGGAGCGCGAACTGAAACGCGAACCCGAACGGGAAGCGGGAGCGGGAGAGGGAACGGGAGAGGGAACGGAAACGCGAACCGGAGCGGAAGCGGGAGCCGCGGTGGGTTTGGGGTGAACCGGTGGGACTGCGGACGTCGCCCCGGTGGGCTTCGCGTTCTGGGCGCGTCAGCGGCCAGCGAAGCCCAGCGGGGTCCCGGCGGGAGCGACGGTCTGTACCCCCGCGAACGCACGACATCAAGATCTTGAAGAGGCGGCGGCCGGAACCGCCGCGCTCGTCAGTGACCGTTGAAGGCGTCCCGCATCCGGCTGAAGAAGCCGCCCTGCTTGCTCAGCTCGGCGACGTCCTCACCGCGGGTCTTGGCGAAGTCGCGGAGCATCCGCTCCTGGTCTGCGGTGAGCTTGGTCGGCGTCTTGACGTCCAGGTGCACGAACAGGTCACCACGGCCCTGGCCGCGCAGGTGCGGAACACCCTTGCCGCGGATCCGGAGCGTGCTGGCCGGCTGGGTGCCCGGTTTGACCTCGATCGCCTCTTCGCCGTCGAGTGTCTTGATCGTCATCCGGGTGCCGAGGGCGGCAGCCGTCATCGGCAGCGTCACCCGGCAGTGCAGGTCGTCGCCCTTGCGGGAGTAGACGTCGTGCGGCCGCTCGTGGATCTCCACGTAGAGGTCGCCGGCCGTGCCGCCACCGGGACCGACCTCGCCCTGCTGGGCCAGTCGGATCCGCATGCCGTCCTCGACACCAGCCGGGATCTTGACGGTGAGCGAGCGGCGGGTCCGGATCCGGCCGTCACCGGCACAGGTCGGGCACGGGTTCGGGATGGTCGTGCCGTGCCCCTGGCAGTTCTGGCAGGGGCGGGACGAGACGACCTGGCCGAGGAAGGTGCGCTGCACCGACTGGACCTCGCCGCGGCCCGAGCAGACCTCACAGGTGGCCAGGTGGGTGCCGGGCGCGGTGCCGGCGCCGGAACACTGGGTGCAGAGCACCGCGGTGTCGACGGTGATCGGCGCCTCGACGCCGAACGCGGTCTCCACCAGGTCCAGTTCGAGACGCAGGATCGCGTCGGCCCCGGGCCGGGTGCGCGGGCGCGGGCCCCGGGAGCCACCACCGGCAGCCGTCCCGAAGAACGCGTCCATGATGTCCTGGAAACCGACGAACGGGCCGGCCCCACCGGCACCACCGGGCATGCCGCCACCGGGTGCGAGCGGGTCACCGCCGAGGTCGACCATCTGACGCTTCTGCTCGTCGGACAGGACCTCGTACGCCGCGTTGATCTCTTTGAACTTGTCGTGCGCCTCGGGATCCGGGTTAACGTCCGGGTGATACTGCCGAGCGAGTTTGCGATAGGCGCGCTTGATCTCGTCGTCGGTTGCCTCCCGGCTCACACCGAGAATTCCGTAATAGTCCTTGGCCACGGGGTCTGGAGTCCTCAATGTCTGCGCGAATCCGTCAATTCTGTGCCAACAGGTCGCCAACGTAGCGTGCGACAGCACGAACGGTGGCAATTGTGCCGGGATAGTCCATCCGGGTGGGGCCCAGCACACCGAGCCCCCCGACGATAGTCGTACCCGGGCCGTAGCCACTGCTCACCACGGACGCCGACCGTAGGTTGTCGATCTGATTCTCGTCGCCGATCAGGACCCGCGTGGTGCGGGGCTCCAGATCACCGATGAGTTTGAGCAGGATGACCTCCTCCTCGAGTGCTTCGAGGACGGGCCGCAGTGTGCCCTGGAAGTCCAGCACACCGCCTCGTGTCAAGTTTGCCGTCCCCGCGAGGGCGAGGCGCTCCTCACTCCGGTCGACCAGAGTCTCCAGGAGCACCGAGGCCAGACACGTCATCGCGGCCCGCCGCTCGAAGTCGCAGTCCTCCACCAGTTTCTGCACCAGCGGAGGGGTGTCGGCGAGGCGCTGACCGGTGAGTTTCTCGTTCACCCGGCGGCGCAGCTCCCACACGTCACCGTCCTGGATGGGGCCGGGCAGCTCGACCAGGCGCTGCTCGACCCGGCCGGTGTCGGTGATCATCACGACCATCAGGCGGGTGGTGGAGACCGGCACGAGTTCCAGATGGCGCACAGCGGAGCGGGAGAGACTGGGGTACTGCACGACGGCGACCTGGCGGGTCAGCTGGGCCAGCAGACGGACCGTGCGATGCACCACGTCATCGAGATCGACGGCACCGACCATGAATCGCTCGATCGCCCGGCGCTCGGCCGGACTGAGAGGTTTTATCCTGGTCAGCCGGTCGACGAAGAGCCGGTAACCGGCGTCGGTGGGCACCCGGCCGGCGCTGGTGTGCGGCTGCCGGATGTAGCCCTCGTCCTCCAGCACTGCCATGTCGTTGCGCACCGTGGCCGAGGAGACACCGAGCTTGTGCCGGTCCACCAGGGCCTTGCTGCCGACCGGCTCCTGGGTCTCGACATAGTCCTCGACTATCGCCCGGAGCACCTCGAGCTTGCGGTCATCCAGACTCATATGACCCCTCCCTCTGCTGGCACTCCCGCTAATAGAGTGCCAGTCTACGTCCCCGGCGGCGGCAATGCGATGATCGAAAGTACGGAGCGATCTCAGACCTTGGTCTCGACCGGCTCGGACCTGCGCTCCGGCGTGCCTTCCGTGACCGACCCGAACAGTCCGTACAACGCTCCGGGTGGCCATCCGCCACCGCCGTACGGCTCGCACTACCAGGCCGGCTCCCCCGAGGAGCGGACCTGGATCCTGATCTCCCACTTCGGGGGTGCCGCCGCGGCCTTCTTCGGCGGGACCTTCGTCGGCTGGCTGCCACCGCTCGCCGCCTACCTGGCCCGGGGCGACCGGTCCCCGATCGTGCGCGCCGAATCACTCAAGGCGCTGAACTTCCAGCTCACCTGGACGATCGTGGGAGTCATCGGCTAGGTGCTGATCCTCTGTGCCGGACTGGGCGCGCTGGTCACCCTGGCGGCCTGGATCATCGCGACGCTGTTCGGTGTGGTCGCGGGTGCCAAGTCCCTCAACAATCAGGCCTACCACTATCCGATGACGTACACGTTCGTCAGGTAGCGATGATCACAGCACGTCACGGATGACCGCGTCGGCGAGCAGCCGGCCCCGCAGGGTGAGCACGAGCCGGCCGTCGTCGTACGCCCCCGGTTCCAGCAGCCCGTCGGCCAGCGCCCGCGCGGCTCCCGTGGCGTCGACCCGGTGCAGCGGGATGCCGTCGCGCAGCCGCACCCGGAGCATCACGTCCTCCATGTGCCGGTCGTCGCCGGACAGCAGCTCCCGTGCGTGCCCCGGGGACAAACCGGAGGACAACCTCTTGGCGTACGCCGACGGATGCTTCACGTTCCACCAGCGCACCCCGCCGACGTGGCTGTGTGCGCCCGGCCCGAGACCCCACCAGTCGGCGCCGGTCCAGTAGAGCAGGTTGTGCCGGCACCGCCCGGCGTCGCCGCGGGACCAGTTGGAGACCTCGTACCACTCGAACCCGGCCTCGGTGAGTGCCGCCTCGGCAGCCAGATAGCGGTCGGCGGCCACGTCGTCCTCCGGGTACGGCAGCTCGCCCCGCCGCATCCGGGACGCCATCCGGGTGCCGTCCTCGACGATCAGCGCGTACGCGCTCACGTGGTCCACCCCGGCGTCGATCACCGCGCGCAACGATCCGGCGAAGTCGTCCGCCGACTCGCCCGGGGTGCCGTAGATCAGATCCAGGTTGACGTGCTCGAAACCGGCCTCGAGGGCTTCCGTGGCGGCCTGCGGGGCCCGCCCGGCGGTGTGCTTGCGGTCCAGGATGCGGAGCACGTTCGGCGCCGTCGACTGCATGCCGAGCGAGATCCGGTTGAAACCGGCCCGCCGCAGCCGCCGCAGGTAGGCCGGGTCGACCGACTCCGGGTTGGCCTCGGTGGTCACCTCGGCGCCGGGCGCGAGGCCCCAGGTGCGGTCGATGCCGTCCAGGATCCGGCCCAGGTCGTCGGTGCTGAGCAGGGTGGGGGTGCCGCCGCCGACGAAGACCGTGTCGACCGGGCCGGGTTCGATCACCCGGGCGGCGAGGGCCAACTCGGCGAGCACGGTGTCCGCGTACTCGTCGCGGCTCGCACCGCCGCCCAGCTCACTGGCGGTGTAGGTGTTGAAGTCGCAGTAGCCGCAGCGGCTCGCGCAGAACGGGACGTGCACGTAGACGGCGAAGCCGTTCTTGCCCACCTCACGGGTGGCCTCGTCGGGGAGGGACCCGTCGTCGGGTACGGGTTCACCATCGGGGAGTGCGCCGGCCATACCGCCAAGTGTGCACGCCGTACAGTTCCGGGATGGAGCTGGTCCGTACCGTCACCGCCGCCGGCGTGACCACGATGACACTCGACAACCCCGCCAACCGCAACGCGCTGTCCACCGCGCTGCTCGGGCGGCTGCTGACGGATCTCGCCGCGGCCGCCGCCGACCCGGAGTGCCGGGTGGTGGTCCTCTCGCACACCGGCCCGGTCTTCTGCTCGGGTGTCGACCTGAAGGAGACAGCGGCGGCCGGGCCCGGTGACCGGCTGCCCGCCGAGATGCTCGCCGACGTGCTCGCCGTGCTCTGGGAGTACCCGAAGCCGGTGGTGGCGCGGATCGCCGGCCCGGCCCGTGCCGGCGGCCTGGGCCTGATCGGGGCGGCCGACATCGCGGTCTGCACCCGGGCGGCCACGTTCGCCTTCACCGAGGTGCGACTGGGGGTCATCCCGGCGG
>DATMVU010000422.1:0-3477 GCA_035562875.1 Actinoplanes sp.
GGGGAAGCTCGCCGAGCCGATCCTGCTCGGCACCGAGCTCAGCTCACCCGTCCCGATCGGTGACAAGATCGTCGCGGCGGGGGGCGCCGGGCTCGTCGAAGTGGACCGATCCGCCCGGATCAAGCAGCTGGCCGACACCACGGGCACCGCGTTCCGCCTGGTCCCGGACTCGAACGGCAACGTGACCTTCCTGGACGGCGGTCAGGGCCGCGTCCATGTCAAGCGACTCGCCCGCAAGGCCGGTGCCAAGCCGGTCACCCTCGCCGAGGGCCCGACGACCGACATCGGCCTGGCCCGCGGCTCCGGCGGACGGTCCTTCGTCACGGGCACCGCCACCGACGTGACGAAGCTGCCCTCCGGGGTGCGGCGGATCGAGGTCCCGGCGGACAGCGAGCTCTCCGCGACCGGGGATCTGGCGCTCACCCGGGTTCGGCCGGCCGGTGCCGAGGATCCCCGGCTGCGGCAGCCCGATCCCTCGGCGCCGGAGCCCGCCCTGATCGACGCGACAGTTCCGACGACCGGTGCGGAACTGCGCTTCGAGGTGGCCGCCGGCGTCGACGGCACGGACGCCACCGGGAGCCGGGAGGCCAGCCCGGCGCTCGGCGTCGCCACCGGAGCTCGGGTCGCCGCCGCCGGCTCACCGACCGAGATCTCCGAGGGCACCGGCGAGCGGTACTGCTCGGTTCCCCGCAACGACCCGCAGAACCAGGCGATTCAGCCGAAGCCGCGGCAGGTGGAGTGGGCGGTCGACCAGGTCATCACCGGCGCGCTGGACCTCAAACGGCCGGCGAACTGGAAGAACCTCGGCATGCCGGAGTACACGCTGCGGCAGTACTTCCCCCGCATCGAGCTGGCCGGCGGCGGGCGGGTGCCCGCGCAGATCATGCTGGGCGTCATCGCTCAGGAGTCGAACATGTGGCAGGCCGCCCGGTACGCGCTGCCCGGGGTGACGGCGAACCCGCTGATCGGCAACTTCTACGGCCGGGACATCTACAACAGTTCCGAGGCCGACGACTGGGACATCGACTGGGCCGACGCCGACTGCGGTTACGGCGTCACCCAGGTCACCGACGGGATGCGACTGGCCGGCCGGGAGAAGACCGACGACGCCGGCAACAAGGTCGAGACGTCGCTGCCCTACCAGGTGCAGCGGGCGATCGCGCTGGACTTCGCGGCCAACATCGCGGCCGGCACGCGGATCCTCCAGGACAAGTGGAACCAGACGTACGCCGCCGGGATGAAGATCCACGATGCCGACCCGAACCATCTGGAGAACTGGTTCTTCGCGCTCTGGGCCTACAACTCCGGGTTCTACCCGAAGAAGAGCGCGGCCGAGCCGTGGGGTGTGGGCTGGCTGAACAACCCGATCAACCCGCGCTACGACCAGCAGCGGAAGCCGTTCCTGGAGTACACCTACGACGACGCCCGCACGCCGCAGAAGTGGCCCTACCCGGAGAAGATCCTGGGCTGGGCCGGTCATCCGATCACCCTGGCCGAGTCACCGACCACGGACGTGGCCGGGTTCCGGGCCGCGTGGTGGACCACGATCGAGGCCCGGATGAAGGTCAAGCCGAGCCCGAAGGTGTTCTGCAACCAGTCGAACAGCTGCGACCCGAACGCGGTGGTCCAGCCGAACGACCCGGACGTGATCAACGAGAAGCCCGGCCCGTGCCTGCACAAGAACGACAAGGGCCTGTACGACCTGCGGTGCTGGTTCAACCAGCCGGTGGCGTGGAAGGCACCACCCGGTGAGACCTGCACCACCGAGATCTGCGGCACCGTCGGTAAGGCCTGCGGGACCTGCGGCAACGAGGTACTGCGGTTCGACCCCGGGTACGCCTACCAGGACGACGGGGTCAGCTTCCCGCCGAAGTGCGACACCGACGGGCTGCTCCCGGGCGCGAAGGTGATCGACAACATCGCGAAGAGTGTGCCGTTGGTCCGGCCCTGTGCCCGGGACTGGACCGAGGGTGGCGCCTTCTCGGCGAACTTCGCCGCCGACTCCGCCGGGCGGTACCCGTCCAAGATCGACTTCCATCAGATCGGGGCCGGTCTCGGGGGCCACTTCTGGCGGGCGCACACCCGGCAGCCCGGCCATCTCGGCGGCAAGCTGAAGGTCAGCGGCACCTGGCGACTGGCCGAGTCGATGACCGGCTGGACCCGGATCCAGGTCTCCGTCCCGGACCACGGCGCCTGGACCCAGCAGGCCAGGTACGTCATCGATCTGGGCAACGGGCAGACCCGGTACCGGGTGGTGAACCAGACCTGGCAGCAGAACCGCTGGGTCGACCTGGGCGTCTTCCCGCTCGCCGGACGGGCGAGCGTGACGCTGACCAACGAGACCCCGGACGGCACCGGCAACGACAGCATCGTCTTCGACGCGGTGGCGTTCACCCCGACGTCGAAACCGGTCGCCCAGTACGTCGCGCTCGGCGACTCGTACTCGTCCGGTGAGGGCACCGCACCGTACGACCGCAACAGCGATCTTAAGCGCACCAACGGCAGCAAGCCGGACAACAACGGCTGCCACCGCTCGACGAACGGCGCCTACCCGCGGCTGGTCAAGCTCCCCGGGACGGACCGGACGATCGAGCAACTGGCGGCGGCCGGGCAGGCGTCCTTCGCGCTGCTCGCCTGTTCCGGCGCCACCACCACCGGCGTCGCGACCGAAGCGGTGAACAGCCCGCCGGCCGCGTCGGACAGCGCCGGGCACACCGATTGGGGGTCGGCACGGTTCGAGCACGGTGAGATGACCCAGGTCGACCAGGGGTACCTGGACGCCGACACCACCCACGTGACGATCAGCATCGGGGGCAACGACGCCCGGTTCGCCGAGGTCATCCGCGGCTGCATCCTGCTGCTGGCCGACGGGTGCGAGCTCGACGACTACAAACTGACCCGCAGCAACGACAAGGTCGACCCCGAGCCGTTGCGGGAATACGAGACGAAGCTGATCCGGGACTGGCTGCCGGCCAAGCTCAAGGCGACGTACCGGGCGATCCACAAGCGGGCCCCGAACGCGAAGATCCTGGTGGTCGGCTATCCGCAGATGCGCCCGGACGAGCGGGCGAACGGCACGTGCTGGCGGATGAGCGGCCAGACCGGCATCTTCCTGAACGAGCTGACCCACCACCTGACCAACGCGACGATGAAGGCGGTCGACACGGTCCACGACGAGGGCGTGGACATCCGATTCATCAACTCGACGCAGCGGTGGCGTGTCGTCGAGGACGACGGCAGCAAGCACTGGGCCTGTCAGAACATCCTGGACGGCACGGACGACAGCCGGTGGAGCGAGGCGGTGCTCGGCGTCTCCCACGACGGTAACGGCGACAGCGACCCCGGCTCCGGCAGCTGGCACCCGAACGACGTGGGGCACCGGCAGTTCGCCTACATGGTCAACTCGGTACTGCGTGGTGACAGCCCGGTCGCGACGATCAAGCAACGGGTGATCGACTACGTGGCCACCCGCCGCGG
>DATMVU010000423.1:0-11032 GCA_035562875.1 Actinoplanes sp.
TTCGAGGCGAGCACCTCGGCAACGAGGCGCAGCGCGTACGCGAACTCGTCGAGGCTCGGCAGCACCGGCTTCAACGCACGGGCGGCGAGCGCACCGTGGCCGATCTCGCGGCGCTTCGGCGAACCGACGCGGCCGGTCTCACCGGTGGAGTACGGCGGGAAGTTGTAGTTGTGCATGTAGCGCTTGGTCTTCTCGGGAGCGAGAGTGTCCAGCGACTGCTCCAGGCGGAGCATGTTCAGCGTGGTGACGCCCAGGATCTGGGTCTCGCCGCGCTCGAACAGCGCCGAACCGTGCACCCGGGGCAGCACCCCGACCTGCGCGGTCAGCGGGCGGATGTCACGCGGGCCACGGCCGTCGATGCGGACCTGCTCGCGCAGCACGCGCTGCCGGACCTCGGACTTGGTGACCGAGCGGAACGCTGCGCTGATCTCCTTCTCGCGGCCCTCGAACTGCCCGTCGAGCAGCTCGTGCGCCTTCGCCTTGACCAGGTCGAGGGACTCCTCGCGCTCCTGCTTGCCGGCGATCTTCAGGGCCTCGGCGACCTCGGCGCGAACCGCGTCGGTGACGGCGGAGTACACGTCGTCCTGGTAGTCGAGGAAGACCGGGAAGTCGGCGATCGGCTTCGCGGCGATCTCGGCCAGCTCGCTCTGCGCGCGGCAGAGCTCGCGGATGGCGGGCTTGGCGGCCTCGAGACCGCTCGCCACGACCTCCTCGGTCGGCGCGGTGGCACCGGCGGAGATCAGCTTGATCGCGTGCGGGGTGGCCTCGGCCTCGACCATCATGATCGCGACGTCGCCCTCGGCGGTGACGCGACCGGCGACGACCATGTCGAACGTGGCGCGCTCGAGCTCTTCGAGGGTCGGGAACGCGACCCAGTTGCCCTCGATGTGCGCGACGCGGGTCGAGCCGACCGGGCCACTGAACGGCAGGCCGGACAGCTTGGTCGACATCGAGGCGGCGTTCATCGCGACCACGTCGTACGGGTGCTGCGGGTCGAGCGCGAGGACGGTCTCGACGACCTGGACCTCGTTGCGCAGGCCCTTGGTGAACGACGGGCGCAGCGGCCGGTCGATCAGGCGGCAGGTGAGGATGGCGTCCTCGGACGGACGGCCCTCACGCCGGAAGAACGAGCCGGGGATACGACCCGCGGCGTACATCCGCTCCTCGACGTCGACGGTCAGCGGGAAGAAGTCGAAGTGGTCCTTCGGCTGCTTGCTGGCGGTCGTCGCGGAGAGGACGGTGGTGTCGCCCAGCTGGACGATCACGGAGCCGGCGGCCTGCTGTGCGAGGCGGCCGACCCGGAACACGATCTCGCGGGTACCGAACGCACCGTTGTCGATGACGGCGGTGCGGGATTCGTTGCCGAGAGCGTTGTTCTGTTCTGTCATGAAGTGCGGTACTCCTTCGTCGTGGACCAGGCGGTCGACAGCGCGTTTCAGTCGAGCCGGTCTTCGATCGAAGTGCCCAGGAGATCTGCCTGGGAACCACTACCGAGGACCGGTGCTGACGGGTGTGATCCGCGCGGGTCCGTGGGGTGTCTGGTGGTGCTTCCTGGGGGAGCATCGCTCCCCCAGGATCAAACTATCGGCGCAGGCCGAGACGCTCGATGAGCGTCCGGTAGCGGGCGATGTCCTTCTTCTGAACGTAGTTCAGCAGGCGACGGCGCTGACCGACGAGCAGCAGCAGACCACGACGGCTGTGGTGGTCGTGCTTGTGCTTCTTGAGGTGCTCGGTCAGATCGGCGATCCGCTTGGTGAGCATCGCGACCTGGACCTCGGGCGAACCGGTGTCGCCGTCCTTCGTCGCGTACTCGCCCATGATCTTGTTCTTGGTGTCTTGATCGAGCGCCATGATCTCCGAAATTCTGTGTTGCCGATTGCACGGTTCTCCCGCACCCCGCGGCGTCGGGCAGGCAGGCGGGACCGGTGTCGGATATTCCAACGACGATTCAACCCTACCAGGGGGTCAGGTCAGCAACATCCTGGTCTCGTCGACGTCGGCGCTGATCTGGGCGATCAAGGGTTCGATGGCGTCGTATGTCCGCTGCTCACGAAGGTGGCCGGCAAAATCCAGACTCACCCGCTCGCCGTACAGATCACCCTCGAAATCGAGCACATAAGCTTCGATACGCCGTTCCGCACCGGAGAAAGTCGGATTGGTGCCGATCGAAACGCTGGCCCGGTGCCGGCTGCCGTCGGCACGGGTGAACCAGGCCGCGTAGACCCCGTCGGCCGGCACCGCTGCATAACGGTGCGCCAACAGGTTCGCGGTCGGGAAACCCAGCTCGCGACCACGCTGATCACCACGGACCACCACCCCGGTGAGGCGGTGCGGGCGGCCCAGCGCGCCGGCCGCGGCCCGCACGTCCCCGGCGTCGACACAACTGCGGATGTACGTCGAGGAGAAGACCAGCCCGTCCTCGGCGACCAGTGGAGCATCCTCGACGGTGAAGCCGAACGTGCTCCCCAGCGACTCCAGCAGCCCGACGTCACCGGCGGCCTTGTGCCCGAACCGGAAGTTGTCACCCACCACCACCGCCGCGGTGTGCAGCGACTCCACCAGCACATCGTGCACGAACTCGTCCGGCGACAGCTGGGAGAAGGCCGGCGTGAACGGAACCACACAGAGCGCGTCCACCCCCAGCTCCTCGATCAGCTCCGCCTTCCGGACCGGCTCGGTGAGCACTGCCGGGTGTGAACCGGGCCGGACCACCTCGGCCGGGTGCGGGTCGAAGGTCATCACCACCGACTGAAGACCGAGGTCCCGGGCCCGTTTCACGGTGTGCCCGATGATCGCCTGGTGCCCGCGGTGCACACCGTCGAAGACGCCGATCGTCACGACTGATCGGCCCCACCCCGACGGGACCGACTCGAACCCCCGCCATCGCTGCATCGAAACGCTCCTCCGCCGACATTCGCCTGACCTAGCGTATCGATCGTCCGGACGCTCGGTATCGCCCCTCCACCGTGCCCGGATAGCTACCATAAATCGTGCCATAGACGCCCAGTGGCGCCCTTGGTCGCGGACCAGGCCACAAGGAGCCCACATGCAATCCACCGCCGAACCGGCACCGCCGGTCCCCACCGAGCCGGAACCGGCCCCGGAGAACCCACCCGACCGGGAACAACCGCCGCTCACCGTCAAGTTGCGCAGCGCGGTGCCACCACCGGAGCGACCGGCCTGACTGGATCCTCGGGCCGGGACCACCTCCTCAGGCCGGGGCCAGGACGATCTCGGCGCGGGCCCGGCCGTCCCGCTCGCTGACGATGGCCAGCACCTGACCGGACGGGTCGAAGACCGCGTACGGCCCCTCGATGCCGACGGTAGCCAGCGGGCCGCCGTGCCGGAGGATCCGGGTCTCGTCCTCGGTGGCGATCCGCTGCGGAAACGCCTGCCGGGCCGCCTCAGAGAGCGGGAGACCGACCACGTCCGGGGCGCGTTCCTCCAGCTCGGCGAGGGTGGCGGCGGAGTCGAGAGTGAGATCGCCGACAGCGGTCCGGCGCAGCGCCGTGAGGTGCCCGCCGACGCCCAGGGCGGTGCCGAGGTCTCGGGCGATGGCCCGGATGTAGGTCCCGGACGAGCAGGTCACATCGATGTCGACGTCGACCACATCCAGTCCCTCCGGCCGGCGGATGTCCAGGACGTCGAGGCGGTGCACGGTGATCCGGCGAGCCGGGATCTCCACGGTCTCGCCCTCGCGTACCCGCTTGTAGGCCCTCTCGCCGTTGATCTTGATAGCACTGACCGCGCTGGGCACCTGGTCGATCTCCCCGGTCTGCGCGGCCAGCCCGGCCCGGATGCCCTCGTCGGTCACGTCACCCGCCGGGGCTGTCGCTGTCACGTCACCCTCGGCGTCGTCGGTGACCGTCGACTGGCCGAGCCGGATGGTGGCGGCGTAACTCTTCCCCGCACCGATCACGTAGGTCAGCAGCCGGGTCGCCCGGTTCACGCCGATGATCAGGACACCGGTGGCCATCGGGTCGAGAGTCCCCCCGTGCCCCACCCTCCGGGTCTTGGCCAGCCGCCGAATCCGGGCGACCACGTCGTGCGACGTCATCCCGGCCGGTTTGTCCACCACGATCAGACCATCCGTATCCACCGGTCCACCCTATTTCCCCCGTCCCGCGGCACCGGACCCGGCCGTCAGCGGGTGGCCCCGGTGACCAGCCAGTGCGGGGAACGCCAGCGCCAGGTCAGCCCCGCGAACCGGGCGAAGGTGAACAGCGCCAGCCCGGCCCACACCCCGCCCAGCCCAAGATCGAGGGCGTACGCCAGCCAGATCGCCGGCAGGAAGCAGAACAGGGCGGACACCACCGTCAGGGTACGGAGGAAGGCCACGTCACCGGCTCCGATGAGCACACCGTCCAGGGCATAGACGATGCCCGCCAGCGGGAGCAGCGCCACGAACCAGGGCCAGATGATCGCCGCCTGCGCGTGCACCGACTCGTCGGGCGTGAACCAGCCGGGGACCACCCCGGAACCGGCCGCCGCGGCCAGGGCGAACGCCACCGCGGCGAGACCACCCGCGAGAGTGACCCGGCGGGCCACGTCCCGGGCCTGTGCCGTGTCACCGGCCCCGAGAGCCGCCCCGACCAGGGACTGGGCGGCGATGGCGACGGCGTCCAGGGCCAGCGCCGCGAAGAACCAGAGTTGCAGGACGATCTGGTGGGCCCCGACCGCGGCCACCCCGAACCGGGCCGCGACGGCTGTCGCGGAGAGGAAGCAGGCCTGGAAGGCCGCGCCACGGATGAGCAGGTCACGGCCGAGCACCACCTGCCGGACGATGATCGACGGAATCGGTCGCAGCGCCCGGGTCTCCCGGATCAGGGCGGCGAGGAAGAGCAGGCCGCCGAGGGTCTGCGCGGTGACGTTGGCGATCGCCGAGCCGGTCAGGCCGAGCCCGGCCGGATAGACCAGGACCGGGCAGAGCACTGCGGAGAGTACGTTGGCGCCGAGCACGATCCACAGAGGCCGGCGGGTGTCCTGAACTCCGCGCATCCACCCGTTGCCAGCGGCGGCGAGCAGCAGACCCGGTGCACCGAGCACGGCGATCCGCAGCCAGCCGGCGGCGGCCGCGGCGGTCGCTGGATCCCCCGCGATCACTGCGGCGAGCGGTTCGGCGGCGACCATCCCGAGCAGGGCGAGCAGCACCCCGAAGGAGAGCGCCAGCCAGGAGGCCTGGACTCCCTCGGCGACGGCCGCGGCCCGGTCCCCGGCACCGAAGTGGCGGGCGGCCCGGCCGGTGGTGCCGTAAGCCATCAGGGTGCCGAACCAGACACCCACCGACATGACGGTTCCGCCGATCGCGACGGCGGCCAGCGGCACCGGCCCGAGATGGCCGACGACAGCGGTGTCGACCAGGACGTAGAGCGGCTCAGCGGCGAGGACGACGAGCGCGGGCAGTGCCAGACCGGCGATGCGGCGGGCGGTGGCGGGCGAACTCATGAAGACAGATGATGCCCGCCGGCGATCGATACACCTACTGGCGCGTGTCCAGCGAGGCCTGCAGGGCGCGGCGGGCCTGCTCGGCGGCGTCGTCGGCAGGCTGCGGCTTCGGCTTCGCGGCGGTGGCGGGGAGAGCCTGGACGCGAGCAGACATCAGAGGTTCCTTCCGGTGGTGCGGGCGCACCGCGTCTCCGGGCGCGCCCAGGAATCGGTCGAGCGGGGCGTCACATGGCCGGCCCGGGATCGCCGGGACCTCTGGCGCGTGATGACGCTACCCGGACCGGTGGGCCCGGGCGGCTCGAGGTGTCACGACGGGCGTCGGTGGTGGCCCGTGCGATACCAAATCACCGTCCGGCCCAAACTATCGTTCAGGAACTGCGCGCAGGTACCGTTCCCGCGATACGAGACGGTAGCCGGAGCATCCGTGCCGGGTGAAACAGCCCGTCAGATCAGGTATCGGTCGAGTAGCCCGCGCACCGTGTCCACCACGTGGGCCGGATCACCGTAGCCGGTGAAGCCCGCGGCGAGCCGATGACCGCCCCCGCCCTGCGACACCGCCACCCCGCTCACGTCGACCGCGCCCTTGCTGCGCAGTGACACCGACCACTCGCCGGTCGCGACCTCCTTGACCACCACCGAGACGTCCGCCTCGGCCACCGACCGCACCGGGTCGATCAGGGTGTCCAGGATGTACGGCGGCTGGCCGTGCCGGGCCAGGTCGTCGAGGGTGGCGAAGGTCCACACCATGCCCCGGCCACCCGCCGCGCCCGGGTCCAGGACCGCCCGCCCGAGCACCTCACCGGTCAGCTTCATCGCCCCGAACGGCTTGCTGTCGAAGATCCGCCGAGAGATCTCCCCCGGCCGCAGCCCGGTGGCGATCAGCCGCGCGGCCAGCTCGTGCACCGCGACGGTGGTCATGTCGAACTTGAACGAGCCGGTGTCGGTCGCCAGCGCGACGTAGAGGCACTCGGCGATCTCCGCGTCCAGCGGCACCCCGAGCCGGCTCAGCAGGCCCTCGGCCACCACCGAGGTGGCCGCCGCGGCCGGGTCGACGAGCTGCACGGCACCGAAACCGCCGGAGTTCGACGCGTGATGGTCCAGCACCACCGAGGCCGGGGCGGCGGCGACCAGACCGGCCAGCCCACCCAGACGCGACTCGCCGGCCACGTCGAAGACCAGGACCAGACGCGGGGAGGCGAAGGCCTGCTCCTCCGGCACCAGCATGTCCGAACCCGGAAGAGCGGAGTACGGGCCGGGCACCTGGAAGTCCCCGGGGAAGGTCGCGCGCAACCGGGTGAAACCCAGGCGCCGGAGCCCGAGGCCGAAGCCGAGCATGCTGCCGAGGGCGTCCCCGTCCGGGTTCACATGGCAGATGAGCTGGACCTCGTCAGCGGAACCGGCCGAGCGGACCGCCGCGACCGCGGCGGCCCATGACTCAGCCGTGGGCCCGGACAGGGTCACCCCTCCTCGCGAGCGCCGACCCGCTCCGGCTCGTCGCCGGTCTCGTCGTCGTCGCTCTTGTACGGGTCGGCGTCACCCGCGTACTTCGCGCCGACCGCGAGCCGCTGCACCTCCTGGTCGCGACTGCGCGCCTCGGTCAGCAGATCGTCGATCTCCTTCACGTGGGTCTGCACGTTGTCCAGCACGAACGTGAGGCTCGGCGAGTGCCGCAGCTTCAGTGCGTGCCCGACCCGGGTGCGCAGCATCCCCTTCGCGCTCTCCAGTGCCGCCGCGGTCGAGGCCTGCTCCTCCGGGTCCCCGAAGACCGTGTAAAAGACAGTGGCCTCACGGAGGTCACCGGTGATCCGGGCGTCCGTGATCGTCACCATGCCGAGACGGGGATCCTTGATCTCCCGTACCAGCGAAGCCACCAGCTCACGAATACGCTCCGCGTGCCGCCGCGTCTTAGCTGGGTCCGACATATCGCCCACCTCCGGACTGTGAATCCCGCGGGTCCACAACTGCCCCCGCCTTAACTGCGCAAGCCTACCCACGCTCAATCATCGGCGCCGTACAGCCGTCGCTTGACCGAGAGCAACTCGATCTCGGGACGGCCGGCCATCTGGTTCTCACAGGTGTCGACGACGGCGCGGGCCTGGGCCGGCTCCGCCGCCACCACCGCCACCCCGATCTGGGCGCGGCCGTGCAGGTCGTGCAGGCCCACCTCGGCGACACTCACCTCGAACTTGCGGAGCATCGCGATGATCGGCCGGACATAGGAGCGCTTCTGCTTCAGCGAACGTGAGTCACCGGGCAGGAGCAGGTCGAAGACTGCGGTCTCGGTATACATCAGCGAGCAGGTTACGCCCGCCCGGCGCCGCGGTCAGCCGGATTTCCGTGCCACCACCACATCCCGCTCGATGCCCTGGTCCACCCGGTGGTCGACCGGAAGGTACTCCACCAGCTCCAGCCCGGCCGCGAGCAGGATGTCCTCGGCGTGCTCCCGCTTGGCGACCTTGGTGTTCCAGGAGAGGCCGATCGCGCCGCCCGGGCGCAGCAGCGGGATCCACTGCGGGACGGCCCGTTCCAGCAGGTCCAGCGGGCGCCGGGAGATGCCGCCCTCGTCGTCGTAACTGCCGTGAGCCACGCCGTACGGCAGATCGGCCACCAGCACGTCGGCCACGTTGCCGCGGAGCAGCCCGTCCAGCCCGGTGGTGTCCGCGTTCAGAACGACCAGCTTCTGCACCGCGCCGGCCTTGTGATCGTCCTTACTGGCGGCCATCGTCACCTCCAGCCGGCGGGCGGCGCGCCGGCCCTGACGGCGGACCGGCACCAACTCGGCCGAGTGCTTGAGCCGTTTGCGTTTGAGCCAGGTCTGGAGGAACAGTTTGTACGCCTCCACGTCCTTGCCGTCGATCTCCACACCGATGCCGTCCCACCCGTACATCAGTGCCTGGTTGAGGGTGGTGCCCCGGCCGCACAGCGGGTCGAGGACGGTGAGGTGGCCGTCGAGCATCCGGCCGGCCGACGCCGAGGCCAGCACCGTCAGGTTCAGCACCAGCTTGGTGAACTGCTCGTTGGTCTTGCCCGCGTACTTCGGGATGGTGATCAGGTCACTGTCGTAGTGGGCCAGGGGCGACAGCGCCAGCGGGCGGAGCAGGGAGTCGTCGACCCGCTCGAAGAGGGCGTAGGCCGAGGAGAGGTTCGAGACGAACGCGATGTCACGCTCGGAGAGGTCGGCGGCGAACGTCAGGTACTCCACCCCGCCGATCACCGTCACGTCGAGGTCGTCGAGCCCCGAGGAGAGCACCGGGCCGAACGCGGCCAGCTCCGCCTGGGACATGCGGGACGCCTGATCGGCGTAGACGCGGTTGGCGGACGGGGCGAGCAGCATGGCATAGCGGGACATGCCGCCATTGTGCCGAGAAGGCCCCCGGTACCTGAGCACCGGGGGCCTTCATCGAACCGTTGACCTTACGCGCGAACCTTCTCGCGCATCTCCCAGGTCTCGATGACGTCGCCGACCTGCGGCGAGCCGTAGCCCTGGAGGGTCAGACCACACTCGAAGCCCTCGCGGACCTCGGTCGCGTCGTCCTTGAACCGCTTGAGCGAGCTGATCGTGACGCTCTCGGCCACCACGACACCGTCGCGCAGAACCCGCGCCTTGGTGTTGCGGCGGATGAGACCCGACCGGACGATACAACCGGCGATGAGTCCGATCTTGGACGAGCGGAAGACCTCGCGGATCTCCGCGGTGCCCAGCTCGACCTCTTCGTACTCCGGCTTGAGCAGGCCCTTGAGAGCCGCCTCGATCTCCTCGATGGCCTGGTAGATCACGCTGTAGTAGCGGATCTCCACGCCGGCGCGGTCGGCCATCTCCTTGACCTTGTTCGAGGCCCGGACGTTGAAGCCGATGATCGTCGCGGTCTGCTCCGAGGAGGCCGACGCCAGGTTGACGTCGCTCTCGGTGATCGCACCGACACCGCGGTGGATGACCTTGAGCTGTACCTCTTCGGGGATGTCCAGCTTGAACAGGGCATCCTCGAGAGCCTCGACCGAGCCGGACCCGTCACCCTTGATGACCAGGGTGAGCGAAGCCTTCTCGCCCTCCTTCAGGTCACGCATCAGGTCGTCGAGCGACTTGGCGCGGCCCGAGTTCGCGAAGGTGGCCGCACGACGGCGGGCCTGTCGCTGCTCGGCGATCTGCCGCACCGTGCGGTCGTCCTCGGCGGCCAGGAAGGTGTCACCAGCGGCCGGAACCGAGGTGAGACCGAGCACCAGGACCGGACGGGCCGGGCCCGCTTCGGCGACCTGGTTGCCGTTCTCGTCGAGCATGGCCCGGACGCGACCGTGCGCGCCACCCGCCACGATCGAGTCGCCGGCCCGCAGCGTGCCCTTCTGCACCAGGACGGTGGCCACGGCACCGCGACCCTTGTCCAGGTGAGCCTCGACCGCGACACCCTGGGCGGGGCCGTCGATCGGGGCGGTCAGCTCGAGTGCCGCGTCGGCGGTCAGCAGGACCGCCTCGAGGAGCTCGTCGATGCCGAGACCGGGCTTGGCAGCCACGTTCACGAACATCGTGTCGCCCTGGTAGTCCTCGGCGAGCAGGCCGTAGTCGGCCAGCTGCTGACGGACCTTGTCCGGGTTGGCGTCCGGCTTGTCGACCTTGTTCACCGCGACCACGATCGGCACGTCGGCCGCCTTGGCGTGGTTGAGGGCCTCGACCGTCTGCGGCATGACGCCGTCGTCGGCCGCGACCACCAGGATCACGATGTCGGTGACCTTGGCACCACGGGCACGCATGGCGGTGAACGCCTCGTGACCCGGGGTGTCGATGAAGGTGATCGCCCGGTCCTGCCCCTGGTGCGGGACGACGACCTGGTAGGCGCCGATGTGCTGGGTGATGCCACCCGCCTCGCCGGCGACCACGTTGGTCTTGCGGATCGCGTCGAGCAGCTTCGTCTTACCGTGGTCGACGTGACCCATGACGGTCACCACCGGCGGCCGGGTGACCAGCCGGTCCTCGGCAACCGCGGCGTCGAGGTCGATGTCGAACTGCGCGAGCAGCTCACGGTCCTCGTCCTCGGGGCTGACGATGACGACCTCGAAGCCCAGGTGCACACCGAGCAGCCTGAGGGTGTCGTCGGACACCGACTGCGTGGCGGTCACCATCTCGCCCAGGTTGAACATCTCCTGGACGAGCGAGCCCGGGTTCGCGTTGATCTTGTCGGCGAAGTCGGAGAGCGACGCGCCACGGGACAGCCGGATCTCCTGGCCGTTACCGCGGGGAGCGCCCGACGACATCTGCGGAGCCGACAGGTTGTCGAACTCCTGACGCCGCTGCTTCTTCGACTTCCGGCCACGGGTCGGCCGGCCACCCGGACGCCCGAAGGCACCCGCGGCACCGCCGCCACGACCACGGCCACCGCCGCCACCGGGACGACCCGGAGCACCGCCGACCGGACCGCCACCACCGGCGCCGGGACCACCGGGACGGAAACCGCCACCGGCACCGCCGCCACCACCGGGACGGAAACCGCCACCAGCGCCGCCGCCACCACCGGGACGGAAACCGCCACCGGCACCGGCACCGCCACCGCGGTAGCCACCGCCACCGGCACCGCCGCCGGGACCGCCACGACCCGCA